>DATGXG010000018.1 GCA_035299085.1 Bacteroidales bacterium
AGTCATGGATAACAGAATCCGAATCCCAACCGCATTCATGGATTTTGTAAAATAAAGCATTATGCTCCTGTTCAACCGGGTAATTAAGTGTTTTTATCACCTCTGAAGGAAGGGGATTTTTTTCTATCGCATAATAATGAATTCTTTTGCCTGTATTCAAAGCCTTCAGGCAGGTGAACCAGGCATTCAGACCAGTTCCAAAACCAACCTCAAAGACGGTCAGATTATCTTTTCGACAAAGTATTAAATCGAGGCCCGACCTGATAAAAACATGTTCCGACTCAGTTACCGCTCCAAAAGCGGAATGATAGTGTTCATTGATTTCCGGGAGCCAGATCGTATGACTGCCATCGGCTGTTAGAACGAGTTTCATGGCTCAAAATTACAGTAAAATTGAACAACCTTTTTTATATCTTTGGGATTGATCAACTTCAAAATTACAATGCATTTCAAGTTCATTTCCTTAATTGGCATGCTGCTGATTCCTTCAGCCATACTCACAGCACAGGAAAAACCGGTAATATCTTTCAGTGAAAAAGATTATGATTTCGGTACCGTCAGGGAAACGGATGGCTTGATCACACATGAATTCAAATTTACAAATGACGGTAAGGTGCCGCTCATTATCAATGATGTTAAAAGCAGTTGCGGATGCACGGTTCCTTCATGGCCTCATGAGCCGGTTTTACCGGGCAAGTCGGCTACCGTAAAAGTCACATTCAACCCTGAAAACCAGTCAGGGGCAATCGGAAAAACGGTAAAGATCATCAGCAATGCCAGTGTGCAACAGGTAGTCCTGGGATTACGGGGGGTTGTGATTCCCACTGAAAAAGTGGAGGATACCTATAAGTTTACAGTCGGTGATTTAAGGATTCAGACTATTTATGCAGCTTTCGGAGAAGTATTTAAGGGCAGAAATGATACTTATGAACTTAAGGTATTCAATAATTCGAAAACGGATGCCATGTCACTAAGTTTCAAGTCGGTTCCTGCCCATCTTAAAATAACAGTTACTCCTGAAAAGCTTGAACCCCAGCAGGAAGGTGTCATCAAAATAGAGTATTTATCGGATCAGACACCGTCATGGGACTACACAGTCGACAGGCTCAATTTGCTGATCAACGGCACTGAATTGCCGAATAACAGGATTAATGTAACTGCTTCGCTGAAGGAGGATTTTTCAGGTTACACGGCTGACCAAATGGCTAATGCAGCGCGTGCCCAATTTGATGAACACGAATTTGATTTCGGTACCATTCCGGAGGGGAAAACGGTTGATCATTCGTTTACGATAAAAAACACCGGGAAATCCGATCTTTATATACGTAAAGTTTCAGCAAGCTGCGGATGCACTGCGGTTCAGCCTGCAAAAACCAAAATAGGCCCTGGCGATTCCACACTTATTAAAGCGGTATTCAACACACGGGCTACAAACGGAGCACAAAAGAAGGCAATCACTGTTATTACAAACGATCCGAAACAATCAAGGGCTATATTATGGATTAATGCCTTTGTTGAAACACAAGCCGGTAATAAAAACAGTGAACAGCACGAATGAAAGGAACCACCTATAAAAGTGCACTGATTGTGAATGATGGCGTTTCGCAGCCTCCCGACATCAATGAAGAGTCGATCAGGCGGCATAAGCAGAAGCGCCGCAAACTCCCGGGCGTTCAGGAGTTCATTGACGGTATACGTTCGGGTAACCGGATCATGCTTAGCCAGGCCATCACCTTAACAGAGAGTTCTCTTCCGTCACACAGCGAACTGGCCCAACAGATCATCGAAAAATGCCTGCCCATGTCGGGACATTCAATACGTGTAGGTATTACCGGGGTTCCCGGAGTAGGCAAAAGTACGTTCATTGAATCGCTTGGGATGAAACTTATCAGTGAGAACCGCCGGCTGGCCGTTCTGGCGATTGACCCGAGCAGTGAGCGTTCAAAAGGCAGTATAATGGGTGATAAAACAAGGATGGAACAGCTTTCAGCCGAACCTCATGCATTTATCAGGCCATCGCCTTCCGCCGGATCCCTTGGAGGAGTTGCCCGTAAAACCCGTGAAACCATCATTCTTTGCGAAGCAGCAGGATTTGATACGATATTTATTGAAACGGTGGGTGTAGGTCAGAGTGAGACTGCCGTACATTCAATGGTTGATTTTTTTCTTTTGCTTATGCTGGCCGGTGCCGGCGATGAACTGCAGGGAATAAAAAGAGGAATCATGGAAATGGCCGATGCGATAGCCATTACGAAATCCGACGGTGAGAATATGGAAAAAGCTGACAGGGCGCGGTCTGAATACGCCAATGCACTTCACTTATTTCCTCCTTCACCTTCAGGGTGGATACCAAAAGTTATGACCTGTTCTTCCAGGACCGGTAAAGGAATTCCCGAGGTCTGGGATACGGTTCTTGAATATATGGCAACCGTAAAACACAATGGCTATTTTGAAAGAAAACGCCTTGAACAGTCGCGTTACTGGATGTATGAAACCATAAACCAGAATCTGAAAGATTCTTTTTATTTCGATGCCCGGATTCAGAAAATGCTTCTCAGGTATGAACAGAAAGTGCTGGCGGGACAGACAACTCCTTTTACACCGGCCCGTGATCTGCTTGAGAAGTATTTCAGAAGAAAATGGATCAAAATGAACAAAGGAAGGTTGTAGAACAAAATGCAGATTTCTTTGCTATTATATAAAATTAGAATAACTCAACCCTTAAATTTTTTCAATAATGAATTATGACCTCGTAGTAATTGGCAGCGGGCCTGGTGGATACGTGGCCGCCATACGTGCATCACAGCTTGGAATGAAAACAGCAGTAGTGGAAAAAGCAGAAATAGGCGGAATATGCCTGAACTGGGGTTGCATCCCTACAAAAGCCCTGTTAAAAAGCGCCCAGGTTTTCAATTACATGAAGCATTCATCCGATTACGGAGTTCTGATGGAATCTGAAGCGAAAGCCGACCTTGCCAAAATGGTTGAACGCAGCCGCGGAGTGGCCGACGGTATGAGCAAGGGTGTTCAGTTCCTTTTCAGAAAGAATAAGATTGACCATATTGCAGGACACGGAAGGCTTGAGGATAACCAGACAGTAGCCGTAACAGACAAGGATGGAAAAGTTACCAAAATTAATGCGAAAAACATCATACTTGCAACAGGAGCCCGTTCACGAGAACTTCCCAATCTCATACAGGACGGGGTAAAGATAATTGGTTACAGGGAAGCGCTTGTTTTGAAGAAGAAACCTGAATCGATGGTTGTTGTCGGGTCCGGTGCAATCGGCAGTGAATTCGCCCATTTTTACAATTCAATAGGGACAAAAGTCACGCTTGTAGAATTTCTGCCCAATATTGTGCCACTCGAGGACGAAGAAGTTTCAAAACAGCTTGAGCGTTCGTTTAAGAAAGCCGGCATGGAGGTAATGACCTCTTCAAGCGTTGAATCGGTTGATACAACAGGTAAATTATGCAAGGTCACGATTAAAACACCAAAAGGCGGTGAAACAAGGGAAGCTGAAATAGTGCTTTCTGCCGTTGGAATCACAGCCAACCTTGAGGATATCGGACTTGAAAAACTGAATATTACTGTTGAGAAGGGAAAGATAAAGGTGGATGAGTTTTACCGCACCAATGTAAAAGGAGTTTATGCCATAGGCGATATTGTGGGCGGCCAGGCATTGGCGCATGTGGCCTCAGCCGAAGGCATCACCTGTGTGGAAAAAATCGCCGGTATGAATCCGGAGCCGTTGAATTACAATAATGTGCCGGGGTGTACCTATACAACTCCCGAGATTGCATCAGTGG
This sequence comes from Bacteroidales bacterium, assembly GCA_035299085.1. Lineage (NCBI taxonomy): Bacteria > Pseudomonadati > Bacteroidota > Bacteroidia > Bacteroidales > Bacteroidales bacterium. The sequence goes on from DATGXG010000018.1 coordinate 3,810, forward strand.
GATTTACCGAAAAAGCGGCTAAAGAAGCAGGTTATGAAATCAAGGTAGGTAAATTCCCTTACACGGCATCGGGCAGGGCAAGTGCAGCAGGCAACAAGGATGGATTTGTTAAGTTAATTTTTGATGCGAAATACGGTGAGTTGCTTGGCGCCCATCTGATCGGTGAAAATGTGACCGAGATGATTGCGGAGCTGGTAATAGCCCGTAAGCTTGAGACAACCGGTCATGAAATCATCAAGACCATTCATCCCCACCCCACTATGTCGGAAGCCGTAATGGAAGCCGCTGCAGCAGCTTACGGGGAGGTGATACATATATAGGAATGTGCTGATGTGCTAATGTGCTGATGTGCTTTTTTGAGTTAATCGGCACATTGGCTTATTGATTTATTGGCACATTATTTTATCACCCCTATCTTCCTCAAATCCTTAAAATCAATCACGGGAACAATGCCTTGTTGAAGATGGGTTAGCACCAGTTTGCCGGTTTTCAGTGCAAGGCGCTTGGTCGGAAACGGATTTTTGCCGGGAATAAGAGGAATGAAGGCTTGGTCAATAACAACTTTTTCCTCCCGTAATATCCGGAATCCCCATCCGTTTTCAATTTTATAGGCAACCACCCTTTCAGACGGGGGGGAAACAATATGAATAACATTGAAAACAATAATGCCACCGAGTATAACGAAAAGAAGCGGATAAAAAACCCGCTTCCTGCTAATATCCTTGATTTTCATAATATCAATCATCTGCATTGAAATCATCAACAGGTCTGAATTCGTATAAATCATCGAAATAGGTGGATGAGCCATTATATCCGGTTGCGACAAATCCTCTTCCACTTGCAGTTGTAAAGGCAACGGCGTTGCTTCTTGCAACACCTTCAAAACTGGTTTTGGCTACCCAAAGATCGGTATCCGGGTTGTATTCCCATACATCCTTAACTGTACCGCCTTTTTCACCGGTTGTTACATAAGCACGGCCCGCTATAGTGAATGCAACCGCTTTCTGGCGTGTAATTGTATAATCATCATCATATGACTCGGCACTTACATCGTCAACTTTACGCATAGCCGTCCATTTATCAGTTCCCGGATCATACATGAAAAAATCGTCGATGTTTACGCCATTCTTTTCACCGGTAACCACATATCCCTTGTTACCCAATACAAAGGCTACAGCTTCCCTTACCTTGGTAGGATAGGAGGCAATTTCTTTCCATGTGTTAGTTTGCGGATCGTAAGAGTAAAAGTCGAGCAGCGTGCTGCCATTATAGCCGGTTCCCATGTAACCAATATCATTTATTGAAAATGCAACGGCAGAATACCGGCCAATAGGGCAATCAGCGACCCTTTTCCAGGTGTTCGTTTCGGGAGTATATTCCCAGAAGTCTTTCAATTCTTTTGTATTATCACGACCTGTGCCGACATATCCCTTACCTCCGGCGGTGAAAGCTACAGCACCGGTTCTTGGGGTCATAAGTGAATCTGTGGCAACGATTTCCCATCTGTCGGCGTTAACATTATAGGAATAGAAATTATTCAAGCGATCATCTCCGTTATAACCGGTACCCACATAACCCATTTCGCCAATTGCAAATGCTACGGCTTCTTGCCTGGCATCTCCCCTATAATCGGGCTTTTCAAGCCAATTGCCTATTAAATCAGTGGTTTTGTCCTTTTTACATGAAATAACTGTGGTGGCAACGGCCAGGGTCAGCAGCATAACTAATAAAACATTCTTCGGTATTTTCATGTGATGTAGTTTAACTAATACTAGTGTTAATTTTGCGATGAATTTAAGTGCTTTTTTTAAAACTCTGAATGCAATTTTTCTTTATTAATAATTTTTAACGTTTGGTTCTGCAAAGCAAAAATAAAGACATAGAAGCGATTAATAAAATTTTTAGTCTTTATTTTGCGAGGACAAAGATGAAATAAATATTTTTGTCTGCCAATTTAAATTAGATTTGTTTCCCGTAAATCTTTATTTCAAGGCATAACACAGGAACTTTTAGTTAACAGATAAAATATACAGGATGATCAGGAATCTTATTTATATTCTCACACTGCCATTTTTATGGATGTCGTGCAGTGAGAATAAAACATTTGATATCGGAACGGACAATGTGGATGTAAAAAGCAGCATTTCCCTCATAGATACATTTACTGTTAACAGTTACACGGTAATGCTTGATTCGCTTCATACATCCGGATTATCTGCGCCGTCAGCTGTTATCGGACGATTTGATGATCCTGATTTCGGGCTTTTTACTGCAAGCAGCTTCTTCACTGTTGATATACCGGGAACAAATAAATTCGGAATACAGGATGATTACGTGTTTGATTCGCTATGCCTGGGCCTTGTATATAATAAGTATTATGAAGGAGACACAGCGCTGCCGTTTACAATTGATGTTCATCGTCTGCAGCAAACGATTAAAACAAACAGCGCCGACGGGTATTTTTATAATACTGACAGCATTGCTGCAATGCCGGAACTTTTTGGCAGTATAACATTCAAACCGTCGCCCAATTCAGGTGATACTATCTGGATACCGATCGATAGTACTTTTGGAATTCAGTTGTTCACCTACATGAAGAATAATAACCACCGCGTAACTGATGCTACCGACTGGGAAGATTTCTTTAAAGGTTTTATGGTCCGCTATGGTGAAAACAATAAATCAGTTATGGGTTTTTATTTTCCGGTCGGCTCCGGGAGCCCATATGCACCGGCTATGAGGGTGTTTTATCATTATGTTCAATATTCAGTTGTGAAGCGCCATGTTGATTTCAAATCAGCGGCCGGCAAACAGTTTAACCGGTTTATGCTGTACAACCCCAAAGTACCGTTCCCCAAAAACCTGCATGATAAGTTGAGTTCTTCGGAAACGGCAAACCGGACATTTCTTCATTCCGGTGTAGGGATCGTTACCCGTCTTGAGATTCCGTATCTTAAAAATTTATACTACGTCGGGAATGATATCCAGATCCTCAACGCTGAACTTGAAGTGGAACCTGCAACCAATACCTATACCGAAGAGACCTTACCTGTAAACCTTAGCCTGACTTCAACTGACGATCTGAACCGTTGGGGCTCCTTATTATATAATAAGTCCAACAGGTATTCGTCCTTTGAAAATCTCACGATTGATATGGTAAACCAGGAGAATACCCGGTACACATTTGAGATTACGAATTTCATCAAAAGTAATCTTGAAAAACAGAATGATGACACACCGGCCATGCTGATGACCATTTCAGCTGATGACCTGTATCAGACATCACGCAGGCTTATCATAGGAAGTCATAAGAACAGGATTAACAAGGTACGGCTGAAAATATACTATATGAACATCGAATAAAAGAACCACAATGCACAGATTATTTTTATACCTTATCGTATTTTCATTTGTTCAGGTAGGCTTATCAGCCCAGGAAAGGACCCATTTGCCCTATTCCGTTTACGGCATTGGTCAGATTCTGCCGAAAGGCTTTACAAGAAACCTCGCTATGGGACGAACCGGCATTGCCCTTTCATCACCTGCCTATCTCAATAGTGTGAATCCTGCTTCTCTCCATACGGTTGACAGCATTTCGTTCTTTTTCGATTTCGGTTTAAATGGAGATATTGTAAAATACTCAACAAGTAACGAAGGTACACAAAAAGGAAACGACTTCAACATTCATAATATAGCCATCGGGTTCTCGGTAATGAATAACTGGAAAGCCAGTATCGGAATATCTCCTTACAGTTCGGTAGGCTATAAGATTAAAACCACTGAAGAGATCCAGGGAACGCCAAACGGAACCTATAATGTTCAGAAATCCGGATCAGGAGGACTGAACCAGTTTTACATCAATAATTCATTTACTTTTTTTAAGCACCTGAGCCTGGGAGTCAGTATGAATTACCTTTTCGGAACTATTGAATCTTCTGAAAAAATTAATGCTCCTGATCTTATGACAAACGATTTGATCATCAAACAATCACGGTATCTTAAAAAGTTTTATGCTGATTTTGGTGCGCAGTATTTCTTTCCTGTAAATAAAAATATTGAAGTAACCCTCGGTGGTATTTTTGGTAACACTCATTACCTCACACAAAAAGATAAAATAACCGTTTACGAATTCCAGGGTGATATTTTAAAAGATGAAAACACGGATCATGGCACGTTTAAATTTCCCATGTATTTCGGCGGTGGTTTTTCCGTGATGTATAAAAACAGCCTCACGATAAGCGGGGATTATATTTACCAGGATTGGTCGAATACCTCTTCCAATAGCAGTAATTTCAAATACAGGAGCAACAATATAATCAGGGCCGGAATTGAGCTTATCCCGGGAAGATTTAACAAATTAGGGTATTTCGGGGGTATTTCATATCGCCTTGGATATTACCATGAGGAATCATACCTGCAGTTCAGGGAGCGTACTTTTGCAGATAATGGAATTACGGCAGGACTGGGATTCCCGATTCTTCAGAACCGTACTACAATCAATTTTTCCTATAATTACGGAATAAACGGAACTTTAGAAAACAGGCTTGTAAAAGAAAAATACCAGATGTTCATTATAAGCCTCACCCTGCATGACTGGTGGTTTATGAAGAGGCAGATTGATTAGGATGGCTTTAGCCATCTCCGGTAAACAGAAACTTTACACCGGATCTTTATTTTGTTGTTCACCCGGCCTGAAGGCCGGGGCAATGAAAAACAAAAACCACTCTTTTGGAGTGGTCTTTGATGATGCCTGTGAGATTGATTTCTTAGAATAATACTTAGTAAGTAAACTGATAGCGCTTCCGGAGTTCCTTCTGGAACTCACCGATTTTCCGTTCCAAATCATCAATTTCGTTTTTCAGCTTACCTGTATCATGTCCTTCCGATTCAAGTTCACGGATGAAACGACGGTTAATGATGATTTTTTTCTGGCATTCGTAAATGCTTGAGATGAGACTTTTGATGTTGTACTTTACGTCAAGCATAATGGGTAAAGTTTAGTTAGTGATTTTGCCTAATTAACTTTTGTTCATTAAAAACAGAACAAGTTATCAAAAGCTAATTTACTACTTATTAACTACTATTTCAACACAAAAGTTACGTTTTAACACTATTTTTTTGCACGTTAGCATTTTTTAAGATTTGTAATTGTTAATAACTTTTTTCCGAAAAAGAAAACCCCTGCGTTGGCTGCGCAGGGGTCTATCTAACCTAAATAACCTAAAAATAAACTAATGAAAGGAGAATCGTATATAATCGTTTGGATGTTTATCCCTGTGATGCTTCAGCAGGTTTCTTTTCTTCTTCCTGTTTTTGCTGACCCTTGATCTTGTCTTTCAGATCCAGTCCTTCTTTTACTTCGATATTCACACCATCAGATAACCCGGTTTTGATATACCGTTTTTCAAACATCTGTGGAGTCTTTTCAATTTCAACATAAGCCGAATCACCTTCTTTTTCGAATTTGATCAGGCTTTCAGGAACTACCATAACACTGTCTTTCCTGTCGAGAACTATATCGGCATTGGCACTGTAACCTGCCCTTATAAAGGCATTATCCTTAAGTTTTACGTCTGCTTTAATTTCAAACTGGATGGCGCCGTTTTCCTCTTTCCCTTTAGGAGCAACATATTCAAGTGTGGCGTCATATTTTTCGTTTTCAATGGCGCCAATCGACAGGATCAGGGGCATACCGATTTTCAGCTTGCCCACTTCGGTTTCATCAACCTTTCCCTTAAAGATCATTTCACCCATGTCGGCCACGCTGGCAATTGTGGTGCCTTCATTGAATGTATTCGATTCAATAACCGAATTACCCACTTCCACCGGTACATCGAGGACCATACCCTCAATTGTCGACCGGATCAGGGTATTGGTGGCTGCTCCCGATTTCTTTGAAACCCCTTCCTTAATAAGCTGGAGATTTGATTCGGCAGTCTCCTGCTCTTCCATGGCATTCATGTATTCAAGTTTGTATTTCTGGAATTCAGCCTCGGGGATTACACCTTCTTCATACACTTTTTTCTGGCGCTCATAAATCATTTTTGAATCTTCAAAATTGATCTTTGCTTTGTTAAGGCGCGATTCGGCATTATTCAATTCAACCATATTCGGAATGATTTTTACCCTGGCGATCAGGTCTCCCTTTTTCACCTTATCACCGGCTTCTATGAATACTTCCTCGATGATTCCCGAAACCTGCGGTTTTATAAGAATTTCCTTGCGGGGAACGACAGATCCTGTGGCAACTGTTTTTTTAATTACATTGGAAATGAACGGTGATTTTATTTCAAAAACGACCGGTTTCTTTTTCGATTTCTGGTAAAGGAAGAACATGGTTCCGCCAATAGCGGCAATTACAATAACCAGGAGAAGAACTTTCAATACTTTTTTCATGGATGTGCTTTTATATATTACTGTTATTATTCTGCTCTCAAGGCTTCAACCGGCTTAATGCTCACCGCTTTCTTGGCCGGTATGAACCCGGCAAAAAGGCCGGCAAAAATGAGTACGATAAGGGCTGTAACTGCAATGCTGAAGTCAACCCCCGGATTTTTGAACATTTCGGATTCTCCGCCGGAATGGATCATCTGGTAATTGATGAATTCAAGAATTCCGACCCCGATCACCAGGCCAATCATGCCTGATATAGCTGTTAATGTTACTGATTCCATAAGTATTTGTCCTATTATTTTCCATGGAGTGGCTCCGATTGACCGTTGTATGCCGATCTCCTTTGTGCGTTCCTTCACTACGATAAGCATGATGTTGCTCACGCCCACTACACCGGCGAACAGGGTGCCAATACCGACAATCCATATTAACACATTGATACCGGTAAACAGACCGGTCATCTGTTTGAATTCCTTTTCGAGGTTAACATGGCCGAAGGCCTGTTCATCCTCGGGTGCTATCTTATTCCTGTCGGCCAGGATGGTCATTACCTTCTTTTCAACATCCGAAACAGGTATTTTATCCTTTGCCGTAAAGGCTATAAAATGCACTTCGTCACCCATATTGTATGCAATCTGCAAAGAGGTAAAAGGAATAAAAATTGACTTCTCCTTGTCCCCTCCGAAGCTGATATTCTTGTTCCTGGGCTCAAAAACGCCGACAACCTGGAAATACACGCCTCTTATGCGGATGTATTGCCCAATCGGGTTTTCTGTTGAATCGAAAAGCTCACTCCTTACCTGTTTGCCGATAACAGCCACCTTCCTGTTTTCGATTATATCAAGATCATTGATTTCGCGTCCCAAAAGCATGGTTACCGGATCAATCCGGAAGAACGCCGGGTAATCCCCGAAAATATCATAATTAGCTGTTTTGAGTCCCCTTACCACATTATTATCACCATTACCCGACCATGGCTGCAAACGGGGAGCCAGGTAACCCATCTCAGGTACATTCTGTTTCAGGGCTTTCATGTCGGCATTGTTGAATAACCAGTTTCTTCCGCGTGGCAGGCCTTTATAAGGTATTGTGGTCTGGCGTGTCCACATGAACGCACTGTTCGTGGCAAAATCCTGGAATCCGTCGAATACCGAATTTCTAAGGCCATTACCCGATCCCATCATGATGATCAGCATCAGGATCCCCCAGAATACGCCGAAAGCGGTCATAAATGTGCGGAGCTTGTTGCTCTTCAGCGTGCTGTAAATTTCATTCCATCTGTCTCTGTCAAACATGGCTGTAAGTTTTATTCATCACGCAAAGCAACAACAGGCCTGATCCGGGAAGCCCGCAATGAAGGCATAAGTCCCGCAATTGATCCGGCTATTATCAGTACCAGAGTTGAAATAACCGCAATTTTGAAATCCACTTCCGGATTCACGAAAAACTGGTTTTCGGGAATTATGGAAGATACAAGCGAAAGAGTTCCGACCCCGGCGATCAGTCCGATATACCCGGCAATAGCGGTAATAAACACCGATTCGAGCAGAATCATTCCGACTACCGAACCGGGTGTAGCGCCTATTGCCTTCCGTATACCTATTTCCTTTGTACGCTCATTCACTACGATGATCATGATATTGCTGACGCCCACAATACCGGCAATGATTGTAAATGCCCCAATGATTGAAACAAAGATCTGGATGGCCATAAAGAGGTTCGTGAACATTTTGTAATCTTTCAGCCTGTTATATATCCAGAGGGCATTCTGATCATTCTTATCAAACCGGTGTCTTTTGGCAAAGTCGGCACGGAGTTCCTGCTCGAATTTCTCACTTTCTTTTGCCGAAAGGTTGCTTATAATGGTAAGGTTATGTATTTCATTGGCTCCTCCCGAAATCATCTGTGCTGTGGTTAGCGGCAGGTAAACGCGTGTTTCGTCGCGATCGGTTTTATCACTGAAAATGCCCACTACCATAAAGGGCACATTGTTTACCTTAATATATTCACCGATCGGATCTTTGCCGTCTTTAAACAGGGCTTTCTGAACTGGTCGACCGATAACAGCCACTTTACGGCGTTTCTGGATATCCACCTGGTTAACAAAACGACCTTCAACCATATTGGCGCTTTCCACATCCTGGTAATCGGGATGTACACAGATCAGGTCAAATACACCATATTCCTTTTTATATGAAATAACCCTGTTCTGCCACATGTAGTATCTTCCGGATACCTTGTCCACACCGCGCATCCTGTCACGCACATACTGGTAATCCTCATTGGTGAACTTAATCTGCCTCCCGGCCTTGAGTCCCTCGTAAGCCTTGCTTGTGGTTCCGGGTCCGAACCAGATCGTATTCACAGCGTCCTGTTTAAACTGTGAATTAATGCCATTTTGCAGGCCTTTGCCCGATCCGAGCAGAATGATGAGCATAAAAATTCCCCACGCCACACTGAAACCGGTAAGGAAAGTCCTCATCCGGTTTTTATTGATGGTGCTGAGAATTTCCTGCCATTTATCAAGGTCAAACATTTTCTGCTGAATTAAAAGGATGAAACGGCCTTATATTCGTTCTTGTGATAGGTGATACACTCGATCAGTCCGTCCTTCAGTTTGATCGAACGCTGAGTCCTGAGTGCTATATCGTGTTCGTGGGTAACAATCAGAATGGTGATACCCTCGTCATTGATTTCCTGAAGCAGATCCATTACTTCCATTGAAGTCACTGAATCAAGAGCCCCGGTAGGCTCATCGGCCAGAATTACCTTTGGCTTTGAGATGAGCGCACGGGCGATTGCAATACGCTGCTTCTGGCCACCGGAAAGTTCACTCGGAAGATGTGTCCACCAATCTTTTAATCCAACCCTGTCGAGGTATTCCATTGCAATCTGGTTCCTTTTTCTGCGGCTTACGCCCTGGTAATAAAGGGGAAGAGCCACATTTTCCATTGCATTCTTAAATGAAATCAGGTTGAAGCTCTGAAAAACAAAACCTATTGTATGATTCCTTAAATGGGCAGCCTTTGTTTCATTAATATCATGGATAAACATCCCATTCAGGTAATATTCACCGGTATCATAGTTATCAAGTATACCAAGCACATTAAGCAGGGTGGATTTCCCGGAACCTGATGCACCCATTATGGAAACCATTTCGCCTTGTTCAATTTCCATATTTATGCCTTTGAGCACATGTAACGAATTGCTTCCGGTGACATAAGATTTGTTAACGTTTTTAAGTTTTATCATCGTGATTGAGCGGTTTAAGAAATTTTTAACAAAAAATATACCTTTTTACACAATATCCTTTTAAACAGAATCTTATCGAAAGTTTACACTGATTTTTAATGAGCAGGAATGTACACTTCTGAACATCGGGTGTACGAAAATGAACAATTGAAAAATTCATTTAGTAAACGCAACCCTTTGACATATTATTTCATCTGTATATCAACATCACAAGATTAAGCGAACGAATGAATTTAAAACTTAATTTTGAGTTGTTCAAACTGTGTATTTGGTAGATCACTTACATAAGATTATCAGCGGGTGCCAGGAGAATGATCCCCGGGCACAGCGTGAATTGTATGACATGTTCAGAACAAAAATGTTCGGGACATGCCTGCGATATGCAGGTAATTATGAGGATGCACAGGATATTTTGCAGGAAGGATTTATTAAGGTTTTTGAAAAAATTAACCAGTTTGCATTTAAAGGAGCGTTTGAGGGCTGGATCAGGCGAATCATGGTAAATACGGCGCTTGAGAAATACAGGGTTCATTACAGGCATATGGTTACTGAAGAAAATGCCGTAATGCCGGTAAATGAAGAATCCGAAGATATTACAGCCGAAATGGAAGCCCGTGAACTGGTGAACATCATTCAGGAACTGACACCCCGTTACAGGGTTGTTTTCAACATGTATGCCCTGGATGGTTACTCGCATAAGGAAATCAGTGAAATGCTGAACATAAGTGAAGGCACTTCAAAATCGAATCTTTCAAGAGCAAGGACTATCCTGCAGGAAAAAGTGAATAAGTATTATTTGAGAACGGTTCAAATGAAATGAGCCATGGACAACGATATGAATAAAACAGACAGCTATTTCAGGGACAGGCTGGGCGGTTTTGAGCTGAGCCCTCCTGAATCAAGCTGGGAGATTATCAGCCGTAAGCTGGCTGAACGAAAAAAGAAACGGATAATGATCCTTGTTTTCCGCATCGCGGCAGGAATGGCCATTCTACTGTCCACCGGACTGGGATATTACTGGATCACAATGAAGAACCAGCAACCGTTAATGAACCGGCAACTGACCCGGCAAATCCCGCCTGGGAAAAGCACCATGCCGGTAACCGTTGAAACTGAACGAACAGGTACATCATCTAACGCTCATCTTGAAAGTCCTGTTCCGGATAAATCAAACCCGGTTGCATTGTCAAAACGTATACCTAAAACCAGCTCAAAAACACAAGAAGCAGAACAATCACCATCAATTGCTGAAAACATAGCCGATAAGGCAACGAATTATGAAAATTCCGTTTCCGGGTCTGCAGTTAGTTTACCTGAAGAAATGCAAGCCATGGCATATCTGTCGCCCATTATGGGTTATGCTGTAGCTGGCTCTTCTGAAGATACAAAAAACGAAGACTTAGAAAATATCCGAACAATGACGCCGGAAGAAGCTGCGGCTTTATTAATGGCTGATTACAACGAAGGTTATACTGATGAAAAAGTGGCTGCCCGTCGAGAATGGATGCTGGGTAGCGAAATAGCACCGTTATATTCCGACAGGAATATTTCATCGGACAAATTGCAGTCCTCTAACATTGATGTCCTCAATAAAAATGAAAGCGGCCTTATAGCCTATGCCGGCGGATTCAGGGTATCATATTCCAAAGGCAAACGCCTTTCGGTACAATCAGGAATTTATTATTCACGATACGGTCAGCAGAAAAACAGCGTTGAGACGGTCAGTCTCGACAACAATGATGATAACAGCCGGAATTTTATAGAGGTAAATAACTCCACCGGAACCATAAGCGGGGTAATCGATAACAAAAAATCACAGTCATATAACTCGGCGGGAAACATAACCGAAGAAGATAAAGGTGTATCCGAAGCACTCGTTTATCCCCTTGTCACGGGCACATCAAAGGATGTCACCCTGCAGCAGATATTTGATTATTTTGAAGTCCCGCTTATCATGAAGTACAAGATCATTGACCGGAAAATCGACTTCACGTTCACCGGCGGTATGGTGACCAATTTCCTTGTAGGCAATACGGTTCGTATGATCTATGACGGATCTGAAACAACAATCGGCGAAACCAGTGATATTAACAGGATAAACTACCAGGGATCCGTAGGTTTAGGGCTGGAATACCCGGTTTCAAAGAATTTTGATTTTACCGTTGAACCCCGGTTCCGGTATTACCTGAATCCGATCGGCACGTCTTCGGATATTATCGTTCATCCTTTCTCCTTTGGCTTCTTTGCCGGGTTGAATTACAGGTTTTAAGATATATCCCTTTATTCACAGGTATTTCTGAAATAACACATTCGTAGAGACGCACGGCCGTGCGTCTCTACATGTTTATATAAAAAATTTTAAGGTTACTGAAATAAAAACCGATTATCCTTTTAACTAACTTTGCGCTATTCCGTAAAAAAGGTTAGCACTATTATTTTTCACAGAGGGAGATATGTCAAAAGGAAGATTTACTTATTGGTGGAGACCTGTGTTATATGTAGCAGGAGCTTGTTGTATTATTGGAGTATTTGTAACTATACAGGGTTTTACCGGCAACGATGGCACGCCGGCATTACCCGACCGTATGCCGTCACTTACACAACCATTTAGTTTGCCTCATGAGCTTAAATTTGCCGGCGAAACCGTTCCGCTTGTCAATTTTGATACCCGTGAAAGCCTCGACAAAGAGATGCTTGTAAACGGTTACTGGCATTCTCGCACACTGATGGTTCTTAAAAAATCAAAACGTTATTTCAAAACAATTGAACCGGTATTAAAAAAGTATGGAGTTCCCGACGATTTTAAATACCTGGCAATGGCTGAAAGCGGTTTTGAGAATGTGGTTTCACCGGCTAAAGCAGTCGGAGTTTGGCAATTGCTTGAATCAACCGCAAAAGAATATGGTCTTGAAGTGAATTCAGTAGTAGACGAACGATACGATTTGGAAAAATCGACCGAAGCGGCCTGTAAGTACCTTCTTCAAAGCTATAAGGAATTCGGCAGCTGGACAATGGCAGCAGCTACTTACAATGCAGGGCGCCAGGGCCTCGAGAACCAGATAGCCCGGCAGAAAACAAACAATTACTATGACCTGTTACTCAATGATGAAACGGCAAGGTATGTTTTCAGGCTTATTGCACATAAACTCATAACCGAAAATCCTTCGGAATACGGTTTTCATCTCGAAGACAATGATTATTATCCCGTGATTTCGACACACCAGGTGGATGTGGATAAGGAAATAAAAAACATCACCGATTTTGCTGTCGAGAATTCTACGAATTACAAGATTATTAAGCAATTTAATCCCTGGCTCCGTGACAACTATCTTCCCGGCACTTCCGGAAAGATCTATCACATAAGGATACCGGATGAAGGGCAAAGGGTAATCCAGTAACGAAATTGACTACTAAAACAACCAACAACAGGGCTTTAGAAACAGGGGAAGTTAATGTATACGGTGCGCGTGTTCATAACCTGAAAAACATAGATGTTACAATTCCCCGGAATCAACTGACCGTTATAACCGGTTTGAGCGGCAGCGGCAAATCATCACTGGCTTTCGATACCATTTATGCTGAAGGGCAGCGCCGCTATATGGAAACGCTGTCGGCTTACGCCAGGCAGTTTCTTGGTAACATGGAAAGGCCCGATGTGGATAAGATTACAGGGTTAAGTCCGGTAATTGCCATTGAGCAGAAAACAACCGGCCGGAATCCTCGTTCAACAGTCGGCACCATTACTGAAATTTACGACTTCCTCAGGCTTCTGTATGCCAGGGCAGGTATTGCCTATTCATACAATACAGGCGAACCCATGGTAAAATATACCGATGAGCAGATCATCAACCTGATCATCGAACGGTATGCAGGGCAAAAGATTTACATCCTGGCGCCTATCGTTAAAGGACGTAAAGGACATTACAAGGAAGTTTTCGAACAAATACGGAGAAAAGGATTTCTCAACGCACGCGTTGACGGAGAACTGATCGAAATCCGGCATGGCCTTAAACTTGACCGCTACAAATCTCATTTTGTCGAGATAGTGATCGACAAAATGGAAGTGGATGCGAGCGACAGGACAAGGTTGAAAAACTCAATAAGCCTTGCCATGCAACATGGAAAGGGAATCATCATGCTTCTTGACGCGGATAAGAAAGCTCCCCGTTATTACAGCCGGCTTCTTATGTGCCCTACAACCGGTTTGTCATATAATGAGCCTGCACCGCATACCTTTTCATTTAACTCGCCCCAGGGTGCCTGTCCGCATTGTAACGGTCTTGGAACCGTGAACCAGATCGACATTTCGAAAGTAATCCCCAATTCTGAACTCAGCATTAAAAAAGGAGGAATAGAACCCCTCGGGCCATACAGAAATGCCCTCATATTCTGGCAACTTGAGGCTGTTGCTGCCAAATACAAATTTTCACTTACAACACCCATCCGTGAAATTCCCGAAGAAGGGCTGAATGTCATCCTTTACGGAGCCGAGGAAACCTTTAAGCTTGAAAACACCCCTCTCGGATTTTCAACCAACTATTTCCTGAGTTTCGAAGGAGTGATCAATTACATTGCGAATCACATGAATGCGGCAGGCCAGAAAGATGAAGAGACCTGGACCGATCAGTATATTGAAAAGATAACATGCCCTGAATGCAAGGGAACAAGGTTAAAAAAGGAATCCCTGTATTTCCTGATTCATGATAAGAACATCGCGGAACTGGCATCCATGGATATCACTGACCTTTTTAACTGGCTGACCACAGTCGACCAGTACTTGAACAGCAAGCAACTGGCAATTGCCACTGAAATCCTTAAAGAACTCAGAACCCGCATCCGCTTTTTACTTGATGTCGGACTTGACTACCTGTCGTTGAACCGCAGTGCAGGGAGTCTTTCGGGCGGTGAGAGCCAGCGCATCAGGCTTGCCACGCAAATCGGATCACAGCTTGTTAATGTGCTGTACATCCTGGATGAACCCAGCATCGGGCTTCACCAGCGGGATAACCACCGGCTGATCGAGTCGCTCAAAGAGCTGCGTGATTCAGGGAATTCAGTTATTGTGGTTGAGCATGACAGGCAGATGATCATGAGTGCCGATTACGTTGTTGATCTTGGACCGTTTGCCGGTAGGCATGGTGGGGAGATTTGTTCGGTGGGAACTCCTGATAAAATAATGAAAAGCAATTCGCTCACTGCACAATACCTGAACCATCAGAAAACAATAGCAATTCCTGAAATCCGCAGACCGGGAAACGGCAAAAAGCTTATCCTTGCCGGTGCAACCGGGAACAACCTTAAAAATGTGGATATTGAACTGCCCCTTGGAAAATTCATTTGCATCACCGGAGTATCAGGTAGCGGAAAATCATCCGCCATTTATGATACACTCTACCCCATCCTGAGCCGTCATTTCTACCGTTCATCCCTGTC
The DNA here is from genome assembly GCA_035299085.1 of Bacteroidales bacterium. Classification (NCBI taxonomy): domain Bacteria; kingdom Pseudomonadati; phylum Bacteroidota; class Bacteroidia; order Bacteroidales; species Bacteroidales bacterium. The sequence goes on from DATGXG010000018.1 coordinate 18,888, forward strand.
GCCCCTTCCATATAAAGAAATCAAAGGCATTGAGCATATTGATAAGGTGATTGAGGTTGACCAGTCGCCTATAGGGCGAACACCGCGATCGAACCCTGTCACCTATACAGGTGTTTTTTCGGATATCCGGAAATTGTTTGAGCAAACCAGGGAATCGAAGATACGGGGTTATAAAGCAGGCCGGTTCTCATTCAATGTAAAGGGAGGGCGCTGTGAAACATGCCAGGGAGCAGGTGTGCAGACTATCGAAATGAACTTTCTTCCTGATGTATATGTGCAGTGTAACGAATGCAACGGCAGGCGCTACAACAGGGAAACACTTGAAATCCGTTACAAAGGCAAGAACATAAGTGAAGTTCTTGATATGACAATAACCCAGGCCGTTGAATTTTTCGAGGGTATCCCGGCCATTCGGCATAAACTGGCCACTATCGAGCAGGTAGGACTTGGTTATATCACACTTGGACAGCCTTCTACAACCCTATCCGGTGGTGAATCGCAAAGAATCAAGCTGGCGACCGAACTGTCAAAAAAAGATACGGGCAAAACGCTTTACATACTTGATGAGCCTACAACCGGACTCCATTTTGAAGATGTGAGGGTTTTGCTTGAAGTGCTGAACCGGTTAACCGACAAAGGAAACACGGTTGTTGTCATCGAGCACAACCTGGATGTGATAAAAGTTGCGGATCATATCATTGACATGGGCCCCGAGGGTGGCGCCCGCGGCGGCGAAGTCCTCTGCACCGGAACTCCGGAAGAAGTGCTGAGGAATGAAAGAAGCTATACCGCGAAGTATCTTAAAGAAGAAATGTTTGAGGTTTGAGGTTTGAGGTTTGAGCGGGCCGTCATTGCGAGGAGCTTGAACACAGGTTTTGATTATAACAGAAAGTAATTGCGACGAAGCAATCTGCCGGCACAGGCAGGACATTGCAAGGAATTTCGAAATATATTTCTGGCTTGGCGAGGCCCTTCCTATTCGGGCAGATTGCTTCTGACCGTAGGAACCGGTCATGCAATGATGTGCTTTTTTTGAGTAATTAACTAAATTTACCCCCAAATACAACCAACTCTCATCATTCACGTATAGATACTAGATTGCAGCATTACTATGACTCACGGAGAAGAAAAAATAATTGACGCATTTAAGAATAAAGACTGGCAGGAAATTCAATCGGCCGACAGCTGGGGCATATTCAAAATAATGTCCGAATTCGTTGAAGGCTATGAAAAACTGGCCCGTATCGGACCCTGTGTTTCGATATTCGGATCAGCACGCACCGAGCCGGGTACAAAGTTTTACAAACTGGCCGAAGAAATTGCCTATCAGCTTACACAGTATGGTTATGGAGTAATAACCGGCGGCGGCCCAGGCATTATGGAAGCTGCCAACCTTGGTGCTAAACGAGGCAAAGGACGGTCGGTTGGAATTAACATTGACCTTCCTTTTGAACAGGAACCGAATTTATTTATCGATTCTGACAAACTGATCACATTCGATCATTTTTTTGTACGCAAAGTAATGTTCATCAAATACGCCCAGGGCTTTGTAGTGTTGCCGGGCGGATTCGGAACATTTGACGAGCTTTTCGAAGCTCTTACACTGATTCAGACCGAAAAAATCGGGAAGTTCCCGATCGTCCTTGTGGGCGTTGATTATTGGGATGGCTTGATCAAGTGGGTTAAAGAAGTAATGCTCGATGAAAACAAAAACATCAGCATTGATGACATGGAACTGTTTAAAGTTGTGGATACAGCAGAAGATGCCGTAAAACATATAAACGAGTTTTACAGCAAATACATTCTGAGTCCCAACTTCTGAAATGCTGAGCTTGTCGAAGCATTTCATACTGAGCTTGTCGAAGTATGATGCTGAGCAGAACCGAAGTACCGACCGCGCAGCAGTTGTTAATAAGTTAATTGAACTCATGTTTCAGGATTCTATATTTTTAACAACCTGTTAATACCAAACCAATGGTTAAACTGATTATAACCTTTCTGAATATTTTGGTATTGCTGGCTTTGCAGATGTTCTCCGGCGATGTATCTGTTAAGCTGGATGCACCTTCTGATGTTCAGGCAGGTTCTGAATTTGAAGTAAAAGTAACCGTTAACAAGGGCAACCTTGAAGGTTTTTCAAGGTTACAACAGAATATTCCCGCGGGTCTCATCGCCGCTGAAGGCACTTCATCAAATGCCGATTTTTCATTTACAGACAAAAGGGTAAGGCTTATCTGGCTCAAGGTTCCATCGAACGACCAGGTTACTGTTTCATATAAAGTTAAAGTGAATGAAAGGCTGAAAGGCACATTTACGCTTGGCGGAAAATTCTCTTACATCCGCGACAATGAGCGGGTATCCGTGGATATTGACCCTGTCACCATCAACATCACGCCTTCACCCGATGTGGATCCTTCACTTGTTGTCGATATTAACGATTTTGAAAAGATGATTATGCCGGCAGCCACTCCTGATGCCATTTCAGTGGCCTGTATCAGGCAGCGACCTGTTAAGGGCTCACAGGGTGATTACCTCGTGAATATGCTTGTAAGCAAGAACCTTTCACGCCAGTTTGCTAAAATAGAGGAAAATGTTCCGGCAGGATACACAGCTGTGGCCGTAGATCCGAAAAATGCCATATTTACTTTCAAAGATCAGAAAGTAAAGTTTCTGTGGATGAATGTTCCTGACGCACCCTATTTTTCTGTTTCATACAGGCTTATTCCTAAAAACCAGGCTAAGCTTGCTGAACCCGCCATCAAAGGAGCCTTTTCGTACCTTGTTGATCAGAATTCGGTAAGTGTTGATATTCTTGAAAGGGATATTGACATTGCCAGCCTCACGAACGACAATGCTGCCCAACTGATCGCCCAGGCCATTGCACAGCCCGAACCGGTTGAAAAGGTTCAGTACAATAATGATGTACTGGCTTTAAATGATAGCAAGAAAACAGAAAAGCCGGTTGAAACGAAAACCGACAAGCCCAAAAGAGAACCGAAACAGAAGCAGGTTAAACAACCAAAAACGGGTGAGACGGCAATGTTTGATCCGGAAAACGGAGTGTATTACAGGATTCAGCTTGCTGCAGGACACCAGCCGATTAATATAAGGCGGTATTTCGGTAAAATGAACCTTGAAAAGAAGGTACAGCAGGAAAACCATGACGGCTGGAAGAAATATTCAATAGGTTCATTTGCCCAATATAAGGACGCCCGCGATTACAGGGTTCATATCTGGAATACAACACCGGTAAAAGACGCTTTTATCACAGCATACAATAACGGCAAAAGAATCACAGTACAGGAAGCCCTAATGATCACCGAACAGAAATGGTACCAGTAGAAAAAAAACTCCTTTCAGCTAACCGGTTGTTCAAAACCGGCCTGGTATTTCTTTCCCTGCTTCTCACCTTCTATAATAGCAGGGCCCAGACAACCGATGAGTTTGAAAGCCAGTTGCACCTTGAAGTAGAGAATATTAACCCGGTTTATAAACCGGTATTGGGCTTTGGGGTTGGTGTTCTGAATTATCTGGGTGATATCAAAAATAATTACTTCACCCCAACCATGGGAACGTTGGGATACAAGGTGAATCTGTCCACTTACATTGATAACAAACGGTATTTTAAAGCCGAATTCAATTTCATGGGCGGAAAACTGAATGGCAATGAGCGTTCATACAACGATCCGGGTAAGAACTTTAACTTTCAGACCGACATCTATAATTTCGGTATTGCTATCAATTACGACTTCGATCATCTTTACAAGAAAAAGGACAGGCGCATCCATCCGTTTGTTTCCCTTGGAATAGGAACTCTTTTGTTTAATTCGCGCACTGACAGTTTCGCTTCGGTGTATGATCCTGATGCCGGTATTTATAATAATGTACGGTACAATTACTGGACTGACGGTACAATCCGCGATATTCCCCAATCAATGGATGACGGAACTCTCGACCATCTGATGAGCCGCGACTTCAAGTATGAGACTCCTCTGCGGTCAACCGACTGGGGCCTCGGCCAGTATTCACAATACGGCCTGGCTATACCGTTTGACTTCGGAATCGATATGCAATTATCGAACCGGTTGATGATCAGGCTTGGCCATTCGTTCAGCTACACGCTCACCGATGCGATCGATCATGTGAGTTCAAAAAACAAAACAGGGCGTATTGGTAAAAAAGGCAATGACATGTTCAATTTCACTTATCTGACCTTCCACCTCGACCTTTTCTCATCAGCCAAAATGCTTAAAGTCGAAATGCTGTTCCGCGACCAGGAATTTGATCCGATGCTGATGGGCGATGAAGATAATGACGGATGGCCCGACGCCATGGATGACTGTCCGGCCACCCCGCTTGGCGTTGCTACCGATTCTTCCGGCTGCCCGCTCGATTCAGACGATGACGGCATTTATGATTACCTTGATAAGGAACCGAACAGTAAACCGGGAGCCTATGTAAACGCCGAAGGAATTGGAATAACAGAGGAGGATGTGATTGCACTCCTTAACAATTCAATGGCAGTCGGCCGTAATGAAATCGACTTTTATATCCGCAGGCCTGACGCCTATGCAGGACGGAAGGGAAAAGGGGTTCCGATTCCCGATAAATTTAAGTCGATTGATTCCGACAAGGATAACTACATATCGTTCGATGAAATGCTGAGAGAGATTGACAGGTACTTTGATTTTGATTCAAAACTGACGGCCGGAGATATTTACGAGCTGAATAACTTCTTCTTCCAGCAATAGTTTTCAGTGTTTCATCATCCGGTCCATTATACGGGTTGCATCCTTCTTTTTAAGGTCTTCGCGTTTATCATACTCTTTCTTGCCTCGTGCAAGGGCGATTTCAAGTTTTGCATAACTTGTGTCGGCGATAAATATTTTAAGGGTAACAATAGTAAGCCCTTTTTCTTTGACGTTTTTCTGAAGTTTTTTAAGTTCCCTTTTTGTAAGAAGCAGTTTCCTGTCGCGTTTCGGAAAATGATTGAAAATATTGCCGAAATCATATTCGGTAATATGCATGCCTTTCACATACAGCTCACCCTCACTGAAATAGCAGTATGAATCCACAAGACTGGCTTTACCGGCCCTGATGGATTTTATTTCTGTACCTGTAAGCACGATACCGGCGACAAATTTGTCGAGTATCTCATACTCATGCCAGGCCTTCTTGTTTTTTATTTCTATTGCAGGCATTGATTTGGCGCTGTGATGCAAAATAAGTTCAATTTATCCGATTTTCCATAAATTAGCCGTAATGAAATATCAGATGATTGACTCGAAATATAACCTGGTAACGGTGCTTGGTCCTACAGCAAGCGGAAAGACAGCGTTTGCAGCCACGCTTGCCCATGCGGCAGGAGGTGAAATCATCAGTGCCGACTCAAGGCAGGTTTACAGGAAGATGAATATTGGAACCGGTAAAGATTATGCCGATTACCGTGTGGGTGACACAATGATTGCCGTTCACCTGCTGGATATTGCTGAACCGGGTTATAAATACAGCGTATATGAATTTCAGCGTGACTTTTCAAAGGCTTTCTCACAGATAACCTCTTCGGGTAAGCTGCCTGTACTTTGCGGCGGCTCAGGAATGTACATCGAAGCAGCAACCCGGAATTACAGGCTTGATTATGTGCCTGAGAATTTTGCGTTGAGGCAGAAGCTCGAAAATAAAACGCTTGAAGAACTGAAAGCGATCCTCGGACAGATGAAGACCCTGCATAACAAAACCGATGTCGATACAAAGGAACATGCATTGCGGGCTATAGAAATAGAAGACTATTATAAACAAAATGCATCGCATGATAAAACACATCAGCAATTGAATACCCTGTTCCTCGGAGTGATTTACGACAGGCAGGAAGAAAGGCAGCGCATAACAGAACGGCTTGATAAAAGGCTGAATGAAGGGATGGTGGAAGAAGTGGATGCACTTCTTAAATCGGGGATTTCACCGGACTCACTGGTGTATTATGGATTGGAATACCGGTTCATTACACTGTACCTTACAGGCAAAATTGATTTTGATTCAATGAAAAATCAACTGAATACCGCTATTCATCAGTTCTCGAAAAGACAGCGAACCTGGTTCAGAAAAATGGAAAGGGAAGGATGCATGATCAACTGGCTCAACGGTGAATGGCCTATGGAAGACAAGTTACAGAAAGCGCTTGATTTTCTGAAAAGCTGAGGCTACATCAAAGCCCACTTATGCGAAAAACACAGGTACGCGAGATAGCAGAAATATATGATGTTGATGAGGGATATCAATACATTGTATTCAATCCGGTTCTTTTTGATCTTACGTCGGATCATTATACCTACATTCGGGATTATCGTTGAAGTCAGAAAAAACAGGAAATGAATATTGAACAGGGTTTCATAGGGCTGCTCCGATTGCCTGATTTCCTTTTTACCGAATAAAAGCAGGTAGGTAAAGACCATAAAAGAAGCCAGGAACAGCAGGTATGTGAATTTAAGCACGATGGTGGATTTTGATCTTCGCCTGTGATACCGGAAAGGCTTCAGGATAATTATCGTTACAATGTACAATATACAATAGCCTATCAGAAAAAAGGTCTGAAATATGCCATGAAAGAAATTTCCCATGCTGTTAGCTTTGTTGCATAATATTACAAAAATAACAGATGTAATTTCATATATCCCAAAAGTTTATCAACCGTTTTTCAGGCTTAGCAAGGCTACGTTTTCCACATGGTGTGTAAATGGGAACATGTCCACGGGCTGACTTTTCAACACGGTATACCTGTCTGAAAGCATCTCAATATCACGAGCCTGAGTGGCAGGGTTACAGCTTACATAAACAATTCTTGACGGTGCAGCCTCAGAAATCGCTTTAACCACATCGGCATGCATTCCGTTCCTGGGAGGATCGGTTATTATAACATCCGGATGGCCCTGTGCGCTTATAAACCCCGGTGTAAGAATGGCCCGTATGTCGCCGGCAAAAAAGGATGCATTCGCGATCTGGTTCAGGTCAGCATTGATTTTTGCATCGGCAATAGCCTCATCCACGTATTCAATTCCGGTTATATGCCGGCTGTGTTTAGCCAGAAACAGGGCAATGGTGCCGGTTCCGGTATATAAATCGTAAACGGTCTCGCTGCCGTTTAATGCTGCAAAATCACGGACAACGGAATAAAGCCGGTGAGCCTGCGCGGTATTGGTTTGGAAGAATGATTTGGGAGATATCCTGAATTTAAGATCCTCCATCTCCTCGATGAGGTGATCAGCACCATTGAAAAGTTCCACTGTAAGGTCGTTCAGTGTGTCATTGGCTTTTCCGTTAATCACATACATGAGCGAAGCGATTTCGGGAAAGTTCTGCGAGAGTTCGTTCAGCAATTTGTTTATCGGTTCCATTTCCCTTTTGAAAAATGAAACGATGACCATCACCTCACCCTTAAGATTATTGCGTATTGTGAGATTTCGCAACAAACCCTGCTGATTGATCAGGTCGAAAAATTCAAGAGAATGATCCAGGGCGTATTGCTTAACAAACTCACGGATGCGGTTTGAAGGTTCCGGTTGCAGATAACATTCCCTGATGTCAAGAACTTTATCGAATCTACCGGGGATATGGAAGCCCAGTCCTCTTCTCTCAATACCGTGATCTCCTGATTGTATCTCAGCTGTTGTAAGCCACCTGTTATTTGAAAAGGTATATTCCAGTTTGTTCCTGTAACCCGTCTGCTTTTCTGATCCCAACGCCGGTAAGACAGTGCCAGGATTAACCCTGCCTATCCTTTCGAGCATATCTTTCACCTGTCTTTGTTTGTAGGCAACCTGTTCAGCATACGGCAGGTGCTGCCACTTACAGCCTCCGCAAACCCCGAAATGAGTGCAGAACGGTTTACTTCGGTTTTCAGAATATTTGTGGAATTTGACAGGGTATCCTTCCATAAAGCGTTTCCGTTTGCGGATAACCTGCACATCTACAATGTCTCCCGGCACACACTGGGTGACAAAAACAACCATTCCGTTAAGATGCCCGAGAGCCTTGCCCTCAGCAGCCACGTCGGTTATTAAAACCGCTTCAAGCAACGGTTTGGTCTTCGATCGGCTCATAATTTTTAATGAATCGCAAAGATAATCGGAAGAGAATCACATTGTGTATTTTTTCTTAACTTCAGCCCTGTTTCTAAATAAAATTAAGGATGAAAACAACTTTCAGCATTTTCGCATTTGTATTTGCATTGCTTATGTCATGCAATACTATCGTTAAAAAGCAGGATGCAAAACAGGCTATTGCAGCCACGGATTCAGTTGTGGATTCAAATACTGTAAGAACCCTTAAAGAATACTTCAGCAACGGGAAAATAAAGACGGAAACTGAAGCCAAAGGCAACCTTCGCCATGGTCTTACAAAAAACTACGACCGCGATGGCCGTTTACTCTCGCAGGTGAATTATGTAAACAACACCCGTGAGGGAATGGCGACGAACTTTTATGCCGTATCAGGTAAAGTGAATTCCACCCTTGTTTATAAGAATGGAATCAAAGAGGGTGATGAAATCTGGTATTATGAAGATGGTCAACAACCTTACAGGGTTACTCCTTATGTAAAAGGTTATGCCAACGGCATACAGAAGTATTATTATGAAGATGGCAAAATAAAAGCTGAAGTTCCTGTTAAAAACGGCAATCCGGGGGTTGGACTGAAGGAATACAAGCCTGATGGAACACTGATTACCGAATACCCCACCCTTAAAATCACACAAAAGGATTTTCTGAGACAGGCTAATAAAATAATTTTGCAGATTGAGCTTTCTGATCCTTCCGCACAGGCCAAGTTTTACAGGGGTGCTCTTGACGGCGGCAAATATTTGTCGGACCAGATGCTTGTACTGGCCATTCAAAACGGTATTTCACAGGTCGACTTCAATGTTCCCCCGGGATCGGCGCTGAATCAGAAAGTGGTAATAACGGCCAATATCAAAACAAAATTCGGGAATCCCCTGATTGTTTCACGTACCTTTACAGCAAGCGCCGTCAATAATAACTAAGCATTTACAATGTACTCGCTATTTATAAAGGAAATTAAAAGCTTTTTCAATTCTCTCACAGGATACATTGTAATAGTAGTTTTTCTTTTAATTAACAGCCTGTTCATGTGGGTATTCAAAGGCCCGATGAATTTACCGGAGGGAGGTTACGCAACCATTGACACGTTATTTTATATTGCACCGTGGGTGTTTCTGATGCTGATTCCGGCACTTACTATGAGAAGTTTTTCAGAGGAAAAGCGTTCGGGCACTCTTGATCTGCTTCTCACAAGGCCGCTTTCATCCGTCAGGATTGCTATTGCCAAGTATTCGGCCACCCTTGTTCTGATTATCCTTGCGCTTCTTCCGACTCTTATTTACTATATTTCGATAATCCTGCTGGGTAATCCGGTCGGCAATATTGATCATGCGGGAACATGGGGTTCCTATGTCGGTTTGTTGATGCTGGCTGCTGCCTATGCATCCATCGGCATTTTTTGCTCCTCACTTACTGATAACCCGGTTATTTCGTTTATGGTTTCGGCCATTATCAGTTTATTTGTCTGTTACGGGTTTGAACAGATTTCAAGCCTCTTTTCAGAAGGAAAAGCAGGAAGCTTTTTTATTACTCTTGGAATAATGGATCATTACCGGTCGATGAGCCGTGGAGTGATCGACACAAGAGATGTTGTGTATTTCCTGGCACTGATTTCGATATTTATGTTGATGACCAAAACCAGTCTGGAATACCGAAAATAGCAATCCGAATGAACAAGAGAATAAAAAACCCGGTATTAAGGCTGTTGCTTACTATTGCTGCAATAATTGCAGTAGCCTGGCTGCTGTCTGTTAAATATTACCGTTTCGACCTTACATCGGAAAAGAGATATACACTTTCACCCTTTACCCGTGAAACACTGAAGAACCTGAAAAATGAAGTCAGTATTACGGTTTACCTTACCGGAGACCTTAATATCCCGTTCTATAAGATGAAACAAAGGCTGCAGGAAACCCTGGATGAATTCAGGGTGTATGCAGGTAAAAAGCTGACCTATGAGTTTGTTAATCCCTTTGAAGGAAAAGACTCAAAGGAAACGGATAAATTCCTCAATTCACTGGTTGATAAGGGATTGAAGCCTACAAACATTCTGGATAACGACAAAGAAGGCGGATCTTCTGAGAAGGTTATCATTCCCGGAGCGCTTGTACACTATAAAAACGTTGAAATTCCGGTTAACCTGCTCAAGAATAACCCCGGATCAGGTGCCGAGCAAAACATCAATAGTTCAATCGAAAGCTTTGAATTCGAATTCATGAGGGTTATCAGTTCCCTTGCAGCAGATTCCACTGAAAGAGTGGCATTTCTTGAAGGACAGGGAGAATTCAATGAATACCAGGTTAAAGATATTACCAATGAATTAGGCTGGAACTTTCAGGTAGACAGAGGAAAAATCAATGGCAGGCCTGGAGTGCTTGATCAGTACAAGGCAGTGATCATCGCCGGTCCGACGCAGGCGTTTAATGAAAAGGACAAGTTTGTACTGGACCAGTATGTGATGAAGGGCGGAAAGCTGTTATGGTTCATTGATATGGTTGATGCCAGCCTTGACAGTATAAGTGGCGGAAATCCGAAAGTAGCGCTTATCAGGAGCCTGAACATTGAGGATTTGTTGTTCCGGTATGGAGTAAGGATCAACCCGGTGCTGGTGCAGGATGTTCAATGTGCAACAGTTCCTGTGAATGTGGCTCTTATGGGCAATGCACCTGATTTCAGACCTGCTCCGTGGCTATATTCACCATTACTCACAGCGCCTGTAAATAATCCGGTAACCCGTAATCTCACCATGATAAAAGCTGAGTTTGCCGGGTCAATTGACACCATTGAAGCCCGGAAAGGAATTAAGAAAACGGCGCTTCTGCGAACATCTCAATATTCAAGGGAAGTGGCTGCCCCTGTGATGATCACGCTGGATGAGGTAAGGCTAACGCCCAGGCAACAGGATTTCACAAGGAGTTTTATTCCTCTTGCCGTATTGCTAGAAGGGTCATTTGAATCGGCTTTTAAAAACAGGATGACCGGCTCATTGTTCCCGGATACTACTGTGGATGTCATTGGTAACGGGAAACCTTCGTCGATGCTTGTTGTAGCCGATGCCGACATGATCAGGAACGAAATAAAGCCTACTCCCAAAGGTATAATGGTTGCCCCGCTTGGCTTTGACCGGTTCACTTCAAGGACCTATGGAAACAAGGACTTCATTGTTAATGCTGTTCACTATATGACAGGACACAGGGGATTGATTAACCTGCGTTCGAGGGAAATTGCCATCCGGTTGCTGGATAAGGCAAAGCTGAAAACCGAAAGGAAAAAGTGGGTGGTTATCAATATCTTAGTGCCTCCGCTTGTTGTTATATTAGCCGGTTTGATTTATACGTGGTTGAGAAAAAAGAAATTTTCACGGTTATAAGACCGTTGAAAAAAAATGATTTTTCGCGTCCAAGACAATCCTTTTTTTTTTGTAATATTGGTACCCTTACGACACCACGTAAGTAGCAAGATAATAGCGTGTTTTATTAATAGTTAAAAACTCTGTACATGAAATTTGTAGTATCAAGCATTGATCTGTTGAACCATCTTCAGGCATTAAGCCGTGTGATCAGTTCGAAAAATACTCTACCGATACTCGACAATTATCTTTTCAAACTGGATGGAAAAACCCTTGAAGTGACTGCTTCGGACCTGGAAACTACAATGGTTACCACACTTGAACTCGAAAACACTGATGGTTCGGGCAACATAGCCATTCCTGCCAAACTGATTACGGATTCATTGCGTGAATTCCCTGATCAGCCACTGACATTCACAATCAATAATGATTCTTTTGCTGTAACCATCAGTTCCGAGAATGGCCAGTTTTCGGTAATGGGCCAGCACGGCGACGATTTTCCGCAGTTGCCACGCATAAAACCAGAGAGAACGGTTTCATTAAAGATTTCAGCCGTTTCATTTGTAAGCGGTATTACAAGCACTCTTTTCGCAACGGCAGATGATGAACTCAGGCCTGTCATGAACGGCATTTTCATGGAACTCAGTCCTTCAGACATTACCTTCGTAGCATCAGACGCTCATAAGCTGGTGCGTTACAAACGTACGGATGTAACTTCCGATGCAGGTGCTTCCTTTATTCTGCCCAAGAAACCTGCTGCCCTGTTGAAAAACCTGCTGTCAAAGGGAAATGAAGAAGTGAGCATCCAATTCGACGATAAAAATGCTTTCTTCTCAACACCTTCTTTTAAAGTGGTTTGCCGGCTTGTGGAAGGTAATTACCCAAGCTACAATTCGGTAATTCCAACCAACAATCCGAACAAACTGCTGATCGACAGGGTTAAATTGCTGAACACGGTTCGCCGCGTTTCCGTATTTTCAAACCAGGCCAGTAACCTGATCCGTATGTCGCTTAAAGGAAACAGGCTTACTGTATCGGCACAGGACATTGATTTTGCCACCTCTGCCGTAGAGGAACTTGCTTGCCAGTACAATGGCGATGATCTTGAAATCGGCTTCAAATCTACATTTCTTGTTGAGATTCTTACGAACATTCAATCATCGGATGTGTCAATCGAATTATCCGATGCATCGAGGGCAGGGCTTTTCATTCCCTTTAACAAGGAGAATGAAAGTGAAGATGTGCTGATGCTGCTGATGCCGATGATGATCAATTCGTAGTACCTTCATGAACCTCAATTTAAAAAATCCGCTGATTTTCTTTGATCTGGAAACTACAGGGATTGATGTGGCCGTAGACCGGATTGTTGAAATTTCGTACCTCAAGATATATCCGAACGGGGATGAGGAATCGAAAACAATGAAAATTAATCCTACTGTTCCCATTCCACCGAAGTCCACTGCCATTCATGGGATTACTGATGATGATGTAAAGTTTTCTCCGAAGTTTAGTGAAGTAGCCAAATCGCTTGCCAATACTTTTGAAGGATGCGATTTTGCCGGATATAATTCTAATAAGTTCGATCTGCCCCTATTGGCTGAGGAGTTTTTGAGGGCCGGAACGGATATCGATCTAAAAAAGAGAAAATTTGTGGATATCCAGGTCATCTTTCACAAGCGGGAACAGCGCACATTAAGCGCAGCGTATAAGTTTTACTGTGAAAAGGAACTGATAAACGCTCACTCGGCCGAAGCGGACACCTATGCCACGTATGAGATACTGAAAGCCCAGCTCGACCGGTATACCGATCTCCCGAACGATGTTGATGAATTGTCAAAATATTCCTGCCAGAACCAGAATGTGGATTTCCTGGGCAGGATCATTTACAATGAACAGGGCCAGGAAATCTTCAATTTTGGAAAATACAAAGGCCAGATTGTTGAGGAGATCTTTAGAAAAGACCAGGGATATTACGGATGGATGATGAACGGCCAGTTTCCGCTTCATACCAAAAACGTTCTCACGGCTATTAAGCTGCGGAGTGCGTTTGGAAAAAGTCCGTCATTGCGATGATATGATCGTCATTGCGAGGAGCATGACAATATTTGATTTTAGCAGGATGTAAAGCGACGAGGCAATCTGCCCGAACAGGCACACCGATGCAATGTGTATGGCTTGGTCAGGTCCTTCCTGTGCTGGCAGATTGCTTCGTCGCAATTATTTTTGTATAAATACTATTTGTTTTATCAAGCTCCTCGCAATGACGGGGCTTTGACTAACAGGCTAACAAACACCCCTATGAAAATCATCTGCATCGGCCGCAACTATGTTGAACATGCGAAGGAGCTGAATAACCCTCTTCCGTCAAAGCCTGTTTTTTTCATGAAGCCTGATTCGGCGCTGCTGCTGAATAACAACCCGTTTTTTCTTCCGGCCTTCTCGAATGAGATCCATTACGAAGCTGAGATTGTGCTGAAAATAAGCCGGCTTGGAAAAAGCATCAAAAAGCAGTTCGCTCACCGCTATTATGAACAGGCCGGTGTGGGTATTGATTTCACAGCCCGGGACCTGCAAGACGTATGCAAAAAGAATGGCCATCCGTGGGAAATTGCAAAGGCTTTTGATCAGTCGGCTGTAATAAACAAATTTGTCCCTATAGCCTCCGTGCCAGACCGGAATGCAATTAATTTCAGACTGGAAATTAACGGGAAGAATGTCCAGACCGGAAATACTCGTGATATGATCTTTTCATTCGATGACATTATTGAATATGTATCAAACTTCATCACACTGAAGACAGGAGACCTTATATTTACTGGCACACCGGCCGGAGTAGGCCCGGTTAAAATCGGGGATAACCTTGTGGCATCCATTGAAGATCAGGTAGTACTGGATTTTCATGTGAGGTAAAACCCGTGAATATTGAAAAAAAAACGTAGGTTTGTAAAAAAGAGCCGGGAATGATACAATCGATGACAGGGTATGGGAAATCTACCTATGATTTGGGCGATAAAACAGTTATTTTCGAAATAAAATCCCTGAACAGCAAGCAGCTCGATTTATATATCAGGCTGCCCAACGGGTACAGGGAGAAGGAAATGGATATCCGCAATGAAATCTCCAGCCGGATCAAGCGCGGCAAAGTGGAAGTAAATGTTTCTTTTGAATTCCGTGAGGGAAAACAGGCGACGCAGATTAATGCCGCCGTTGTAAAAGATTACTACACTCAGCTTAAGGAAATTGCTTCAGAAATCGGACTGTCGGATCACGAGCCCATATTGCAGTCAATTTTGCGGATGCCTGAAGCCCTGAATACGGATAAGCAGGGAGTGGATCCTGATGAATCGGAAAAGCTTATGTTATCGTTGAAGCATGCCATCGACGAACTCGATAAATACAGGAGCACAGAAGGGGCAGCGCTTGCATCGGACATTTCAGGCCGGATTGGTATGATTGAAAATTACCTGCAGCACATAGCACCGTTTGAGAATGAAAGGACCGAATCAATCCGCAATAAATTAGGCAATTCGCTGCTTGATTTTATACCGCAGGAAAGCATTGATAAGAACCGGTATGAGCAGGAGCTAATCTATTACCTTGAAAAGCTGGATATTTCAGAAGAAAAAACACGCCTGAAACAGCATTGCAAATATTTCATCGAAGTAATGGAGGAATCGGACCAGGTAGGCCGCAAGCTCGGTTTTGTGGCACAGGAAATAGGCCGTGAAATTAATACAATAGGTTCAAAAGCCAATCATTCAGGCATTCAGAAACTGGTTGTCCTCATGAAGGATGAACTTGAAAAAATCAAGGAACAACTATTGAACGTGTTATAGTATGACAGGAAAAGTCATCATTATTTCAGCACCTTCGGGGGCCGGCAAAACAACCATCGTGAGGCACCTGCTCGGCATAGAGGAGTTCAGACTTGCCTTTTCGGTTTCGGCATGCACAAGGCCTCCGCGTGACGGAGAAATCAATGGCCGCGATTATTATTTTATTTCACCCGATCAGTTCAAAGCAAAGATTGATGACGGCTCATTTATTGAATGGGAAGAGGTATATAAGAACAGTTACTATGGAACGCTTAAATCGGAAGTTGAGCGGATATGGAATAACAATCAGCATGTTCTTTTTGACGTAGACGTTATGGGTGGTGTCAATCTCAAGCAAAAATTCGGAAACGATGCCCTGGCTGTTTTTGTCATGCCACCATCAATTGAAGTACTGAAGGAACGCCTTGAAAAACGGGGAACGGAGACTGCTGAGAAAATCACAAACCGTATCCATAAAGCCAGCCTTGAAATCAAGTTTGCGCGCAAGTTTGATATAACAGTTGAAAACGACATCCTTGAGAAGGCGCTGAAGGAAACTGAAAACCTTGTACGAAATTTTCTGAAGAACGAATAGTCATGAAAACCGGTTTGTATTTCGGATCATTCAATCCCGTACATATCGGTCATTTAGCTATTGCCAATTACATGACGGGGTTCACTGACATCGATCAGCTTTGGTTTGTGATCAGTCCTCAGAATCCGCTGAAAAGAAAAGCAACCCTTCTCGAAGACCACAAACGCAGGGCATTGCTCGAATTAACCGTAGAAGATGATGACCGGCTGAGGGTTTGCGATATAGAATTCAAACTGCCGAAGCCATCCTACACAGTTGATACGCTGGCGTATATGAAAGAACTTTACCCGTCGCATGAATTCATTTTGATTATGGGGTCTGACGGGTTACCGACATTTAAAAAGTGGAAGAATTACAGGGTTATTGAAGAAAATTACACACGCTATATCTATCCACGGCCTGGCTATCCGGTTGATCTTTCCGAACATCCCAATTGCAAAGTAGTTGACGCACCCCTCATGGAAATATCATCCACCTTCATCCGTGATGCATTAAAGGCACGCAAAGATATCCGGCACTTCCTGCCACCAAGGGTATATGAGTATATTGTGGAGATGCATTATTATGAGTGAGCTAAAATATTACTACTTTTACCGGTTTGAAAAAAATCGATGAAAGACCGTATTCTGTTCCTTTTGAAATACTTCATATCATGGCTTTGTGCCTTTGTTATTGCAAGACTTGTTTTCCTGATCTACCAGTATGGCCAGTCATTTGACCTTTCTGCCCGAACATGGCTAAAAATCTTCAGTCACGGGTTTAAACTCGATCTTTCAATGACAGGCTATATCACACTCTTCCCTGCCCTGGTACTGCTTGTCACTTCCTTTTTCAGGAATAAACCTGCATGCATTATCATCAATGCATATACCTTTATAGTCATTCTGGTATTCCTGCTGATAACGCTGGTTGACCTTGAGGCCTATAAATACTGGGGAACCAGGCTCGACAGCGCCCCTCTCCGTTTTCTGAACAAGCCCAAAGAAGTGCTGGCGTCTTCAAGCATTCTTACTCTGATAGCCTATTTTACCGCATTCATAGCTTTTACAGTCCTCATTTTCATTTTTTACAGGAAATACATATCTTCATCACTTGCCAATAGCACAAAGGCAGGTATGAAAGCCTTCATCCCACTGGTGTTTATAGTCGGATTACTGATTATACCCATTCGGGGGGGACTGGGAGTTTCGCCGGTTAACACGGGGAGTGTTTATTTCAGCAGCAATTCCTTTGCTAACCATGCTGCAGTGAATGTAATGTGGAACTTTGGCCAATCGGTTGTTGAGAATAAGGAAACCCGTAATCCCTATGTCTTTCATAAAGAAAAAAACTATGAATCGGTGTTGCTTGATTTATACAGAAGCGGAACTCCGGATAGCATTCTAAAGATTAAACGTCCGAACATCATCCTTCTGATTCTTGAGTCATTTTCAGCCAAGCTCATTGAACCGTTGGGCGGCACTCCGAACATTACGCCTAAGTTCAATGAAATGTCAAAGCATGGTGTGCTTTTTAGCCAGCTCTATTCAACCGATTCGAGGACAGATAAGGGTGTTGCCACTGTTATTAGCGGTTACCCGGTTCTCGAGGCAATTCCTATAATGAAATACTCTGAAAAAACGCAAAATCTTGCATTCCTTTCAAAAGCACTCATTGATGCAGGATACCATACTAGCTTTCTATACGGTGGTGATGTAGACTTTGCCAATATGCGGTCGTACTTTGTGAACGGCGGATTCCAGAAGATTACCTCGGAAAGTGATTTCCCTGCATCCGTAAGGACCGGTAAATGGGGAGTTCCGGATCATTATGTATACAACCGGTTTCTTGAGGATATCAAAGCCGATACTGGCACCTGGTTTAAAGTTATGCTTACCCTCAGCAATCATGAACCCTTTGAAATACCAGGAAAACCTAAATTCGGCGACAAGACTCTTACAGAAAAATTTTACAGCTCGGCATTTTATGCTGACAGCTGCCTGGGCGATTTTATCCGCCGGTTCAGGGAATCGGGCCAATGGGACAACACGCTGATCATAATGGTAGCTGATCATGGCACACGTCTGCCCGAATTTGACGAAGTATTTGAGCCGCGGAAGCACCATATTCCCCTGCTTTTTACCGGAGGTGCAGTTGCCACGGATACGGTTGTTTCAAAAATCGGTTCGCAGGCCAACATTGCGTATACCCTGCTGCATCAACTGGGACTGCCGGCAGAAAATTTTTTGCTGGGGAAGGACTTGCTGTCACCCGAATCGAAATCCTTTGCTTTCTACTCTATAAAAAACGGTATAGCCATGATCACTGACAGCAGTGGTTTTGGTTATGATTTTGTTGAACATGGATTAAATTATTCCTATGGGAATATCGACTCAAGTCTTATTGATATTGCCAAAACAATGCAACAATATGTTTTTGATAATTACCTGAATCTTTCACAAAAAAGATGATCAGTTAAAATATTGCATACTGTAAAACCTGGAGTACTCACCTTTCAATGCCAGCAACTGTTCATGTGTACCTCGTTCCACAATGATTCCCTTATTGAGAACAAAAATTTCATCGGCATGAATTATTGTTGAAAGCCTGTGAGCTATGACAATGGATGTGCGGTTTTCCATCAGTTTAAGCAGCGCATCCTGGACCAGCTTTTCCGATTCGGTATCGAGTGCCGATGTGGCCTCATCGAGGATGAGAATCGGCGGATTTTTCAATACAGCCCTGGCAATGCTTATACGTTGTCTCTGTCCGCCGGAAAGCTTACTTCCCCTGTCGCCCACCACACTGTAATACCCGTTCTCGGTTTTTGTTATAAATTCATGTGCATGAGCAACTCTTGCCGCGGCAATTACCTGCTCCTCAGTTGCCTGGTCAACGCCAAAAGTTATATTGTTGAAAAATGTATCATTGAAGAGGATGGGATCCTGGTTCACAATACCCATCAGGTAACGCAAATCGGTGATTTTTAAGTCGCGAACATCATGTCCGTCAATAAGAATACTTCCTTTAATCACATCGTAAAATCGGGGCAGGAGATCTACAAGGGTTGATTTTCCCGAACCGGAATGGCCTACAAGGGCAATTGTCCTTCCTTTCTTAAGAGTGAGATTGATATCCTTCAGCACATAATCGGTGCGGTATTTGAAAGAAACATCCCGATACTCGATCGAGTCGGTAAAACCATGAACAGCCAGTGCATTTGGGGTTTCAACGATATTGTTTTCAACTTCAAGTACCCTGTTGATTCTTTCCATGGAAGCAAGACCTTTCTGAATACTGTAATATTCCTGTGAAAACGCCTTTATTGGATTGATCACACTGTAAAAAACAGCCAGGTATACGATGAATTTATCCGGTGATAGCGAACTGGTTGAATTGAGGATCAGATGGCCCCCGTACCACATAACAATAACAATGATCAGGGTACCGAGAAATTCGCTAAGCGGATGGGCCAGGTATCTTCTTTTCAGAAGGCGGCTCATGATCTTCCGGTAATCCTCATTTTCTTTCTGAAAACGGTTGTAAACCTTTTTTTCTGCATTAAAGCCCTTTATGATTCTGAGTCCTGAAAGAGTCTCCTCGATTGTGCTCAGCAACTCTCCCATCTTGTTTTGCCCTTTCAGCGAGCTTTTCTTAAGAGACTTCCCGATGCGCCCGATTAGGCTGCCTGTCACAGGGAACAGAATAAGCACAAAAATCGTGAGTTGCCAGCTCATGATAACCATCGTTATCAATGAGATGATAATGATCGGCGGATTTTTAAAGAACATATCAAGCGAGCTCATAATGGATGCTTCCACTTCTGAAACATCACCGGTGATGCGGGCTATGATATCACCTTTCTTTTCTTCGGTAAAAAAGCCTATGGGCAGGCTTACTGTTTTTTTGTATATCCTGTCACGCATATCCCGGATTACCGAAGTGCGGAGCGTTACAATGGAATAGCTGGCGAAATACGAAAAACTCACTTTCAGCAGAACCATGAAAACAAGGAAAAGGCCGATCAGCACAAGAGCCGTATCTCCGCCCCTCATTTCACTTACATTCGTTATGTAGGCATACACGTTGTGCTGCAAGGCTTTACCGAGTTCTCCGAAACTATGTATACCTGAGGTGAGGCTTACATAGCCGTATACTTTTGCCTCAAGACCAAACAGGATCTGAAGGACCGGCCGCATGCTGATGAGGGAAAACACGCCAAAAACGGCGCTCAGAAAATTAAAAAGGAAGTTCAGCCAGAGATACTTTTTATAGGGAGGAATATAATCTTTTAATAATTTGAAAAATTGTTTCATTATAAATTTATAATCTTTGTCGCAAAGATTGCTTTTTTTCATATCATTCTGGTCAAACAATGGAATTAAAATATCAGGCGGTTTTCTCTGCACTTCATGATGCATATACGGTATATCATTTTTATCATGTTTAATTCTGACAAATTATTATTTGATTTACATGGAGTTAAAAGTTCTTATTATAAGCAATATTAAGGATAGTGCTTACTCAAAACCGGATATTGAACTGATTTACGGCCTGAA
Organism: Bacteroidales bacterium; assembly: GCA_035299085.1. Taxonomy (NCBI): domain Bacteria; kingdom Pseudomonadati; phylum Bacteroidota; class Bacteroidia; order Bacteroidales; species Bacteroidales bacterium. The sequence continues at coordinate 39,296 of DATGXG010000018.1, forward strand.
AAATCAGGGGATAACCCCGGATGTGTTGATCCCAGCGGATTCACCGTATGTGGATATTTTCAGGCATTCCGGAATCAGAGTAATTCCTGGCTTTTCGCGTAATAAATTCAGTTTGCGGTCTATTCTTCAAATTAGAAATGAAATAAAAAAAGAAAAATACAAGATTGTACACCTGTTCAATACAAGGGCTATTATCAATGGTTCTTTTGCCGCAATCGGACTTCCTGTTAAAGTGATTGCCTATCGTGGAGCAGCCGGGATATACTGGTATGATCCTACTTCATGGTGGGCACATCTTAATCCCCGTATTGACTGGATTATTTGCAATTCGGAATATGTCCGGCAACATATGCAGAAACAACTTCTATTCAGGCCAAAAAAGGCAGTAATGATTTATAAAGGCATGAACGTAAGCTCTTTTAGCAGCGTTAAACCTTTCTCAAGGAAAGATCTTGGGATAGCCGATCATTCATTAATAGTAGGTTGTGTTGCCAATATGAGAAAGATAAAAGGGCTGCAATATTTACTGGAGTCCTCTTACTACCTGGATCCTGAATTACCTGTGCATTTTCTTCTGATTGGTTCGGGAATTGATTCGGCCGCAAATCTGGAAATTATCAAATCGAGTCCTTTTAAACAAAATATACATCTTCTTGGATTCCGGAAGGATGTTTATGAATTAATAGCTGCCTGTGATATCTATGTACAACCATCATTAAGTGAAAGTTTATGCAGAAGCGTTATGGAAGCCATGTGCCTTGGTGTACCCTGTGTGGTTTCTGATGCAGGAGGACTTGTTGAACTTATCGAAGATAACAAATCGGGCCTGGTTGTAAAAAAAGGAAATGCGCGTGGCATAACAACTGCTGTTGAGAGTCTAGTTCATAACGCCGATCTGAGAAAAAGATTTGCTGATGAAGCATTAAAACGAATGCAAAATATCTTCTCCGTACAGAACATGGTATTAAATACTGTACAATTTTATAAATCAATTGTCACTAAACTATGAAATGGAAAGTCTCATCTGTACATGGTAACAGTTTGATGATTTTATGCGGATTTATTGGTTTCTCGATCATCATGCGGTTTTTTTCCTTTTTTCCTTCTATAATAAGTCATGATGAAGGCACCTTTTTAGTCATAGCCAGGGAATTGTTCAAAGGGAAAATTTATTTTGTTGATCTGATCGATACCAAACCGATTGGTATTTTTCTGTTACTGGGTTTGTTCATCAAATACATCAGTTCGTCCATAATAATGATCAGGTTATTTACAGCCATCGTTATCGGCTTCACTTCGTATTTCATTTATAGAATCAGTTTTAGTTTTTATTCACAACAAAAGCCAGCCATAGCGGCTGGAGTCATATTCATTTTCTTTTTGTCAATATTTACCCACTTTGGTGTATTTATTAATCCCGAACTCTTCTACACTTTCCTTACGGCTGTTGGATTTTATACTTTTATTCATGCAAAAAGGACAGCTGATTTTCTCTTAATTGGTCTCCTGCTGGGTATAGGATTCATTCTAAAATACACGGTGATTTTCGATCTGACTGCGTGGCTGATTTATGTTTTTTTCGCAAGCCTTTTTAAGAAAGAAAAGAAATTGATTGCCTCGGCAGTTATAAACTGTGCAACTGCCTGCCTCGGGTTCCTGGTTCCTTTTTTGATTCTCATAATCTATTATTATGAAAAAGGGCATTTGAAGGAGTTATTATTCTACACCTTCACCGTTTCAGGCAATATACCGGTTAAGCAATCTTTGTTTAAAACAATACTGTATATATCGGATTTTCATTTGCGTTTTCTTCCCATTCTGTTTTTCTTCTATTATACCCTGTTCAAATTAAAAAGGAATGAGAGTAAATCGGAATTACCTAAAGAATTGATGATTACATGGTGCTTAATTGTAATGGTGGCTGTACTTCTGCCCGGGAAGCCGTTCGGACATTACTTCATTCAGCTAATGCTTCCTGTAAGTATCGTGGCAGGAGGATTTTTTATAAATGATCTTAGGAAACCGGTCTGGGTAAATCGAATAATCAATCATTCAATAGGCACTGTACTCTTAATGCTGCTTATTGCTGGTAATGTCGTGATGCAGAAACATGATTATTACGATAAAGAAGATATGCCAAAAGAGGTGGCAGTATATCTCAAACCGTTGTTAAAACCGGAGGATAGTATCTTTACAGGAAATTTTGAATCCGTTTTATATTATATTTTACAAAGAGATTGTCCTGTCAGGTATGTTCATCGTTCCCTTTTGTGTGATCCTGAACACCGCAAAGCCCTGCAAGTCAATATTGATTATGAAATGAAATCATTAATGCAAAAGGATATTGAATATATCATAATGAAAAATTCCTATTGCTATGAACCCGTTAATGTTTACTTAAAACAAGAATATACAATAATAAAAGTATTTCCGGATAGCTTATGTATTTATAAACGAAGCCTGTGAAAAAGGAAAAGGTGATTAGTTCTTTTCGGATAATTTCAGTTAGAACCCTGTATAACTAAACGGCGACAGATTTTTAAGCTCATTTTTCACTTCATTCGAAACTTTCAGAGTATCGATGAACTCATGCAAATCCTCACGGGCAAGTTGTTTATTGGTACGTGTAAGGCTCTTCAGTGCTTCGTATGGATTGGCATAGCCTTCACGGCGGAGAATGGTCTGCATGGCTTCAGAGATTACAATCCAGTTGGCCTCCAGGTCACGGTCAAGAGCCGGCTTGTTCAGAATTACCTTATCCAGTCCCCGCAGCAGTGATTTCAGCGCAATTACGGTATGGCCGAACGGCACTCCCACATTGCGTAAAACAGTCGAATCGGTAAGGTCGCGTTGGAGGCGTGATACCGGAAGCTTTGCCGAAAGGAATTCGAAAATGGCATTGGCCATACCGAGGTTCCCTTCTGAATTTTCGAAATCGATAGGATTTACTTTATGAGGCATAACCGAAGAGCCCACTTCCCCTTCCCTGATCTTCTGTTTGAAATATTCCATTGATATATACGTCCAGAAATCCCTGTCAAGGTCAATGAGTATGGTGTTGATCCGCTTCATGCAATCAAAAAGCGCGGCCATATTATCATAGTGTTCAATCTGTGTGGTGGTTTGCAACCTGCTTAATCCGAGTGTGTCATTTACAAAATGGTTGGCAAATTCGATCCAGTCGGTTGACGGGTAAGCTGCCTTATGGGCATTGAAATTGCCTGTGGCGCCCCCGAATTTTGCTGAAAACGGAATATTGAGCAGCTGGTTGGTTTGTGTCTCAAGCCTTTCAATGAAAACCTGGATTTCTTTCCCAAGCCTTGTCGGAGACGCCGGCTGACCATGAGTGCGGGCCAGCATGGGAACATCCTTCCATTCCCCGGCCATCTCCTTAAGTTTTGCAATCACTTTATGAAGAAGCGGCAGGTACACGTCATGCACAGCCAGCTTAACAGTAAGCGGAACGGCCGTGTTATTGATATCCTGTGATGTGAGGCCGAAATGAATAAATTCACGGTACTTTGAAAGTTTCATTTCATCAAAACGGCTTTTAAGGAAATATTCAACTGCTTTGACATCGTGATTGGTTGTTTTTTCGCTTTCTTTCACTTTTACGGCATCGGCCATCGAAAAAATCCGGTAAATGCCCCGGAGCAATTCATGATCAGTGGGCCTGAAGTCGCTTAGCTGGTTCAGAGGAATTTCACAAAGGGCAATAAAATATTCCACTTCAACCTGCACCCGGTATTTTATCAGTGCAAATTCGGAAAAATACTGGTCAAGGTCTGCTGTAAGGTTCCTGTATCTTCCGTCAACCGGCGAAACGGCGGTCAATGATGTTAATTCCATAAAGTTTATTTAAACACACGAAGATAAAGAATTTGTTTGAGGTTTGAGAAACTTGTATTTTTGTTGCATGTTACCTCGTTTTCATAAATCAGAACATATCTATGAACCCCGTTCCATTCATTAAAAAACTGACCCTGATTGTACCTGTTCTGCTGATCCTTACCTCGGCCGGACTTGACAATAACAGCAGTGCCGTAAAAAAGGGTAAAAAGCCTCTTGTTTATGTTTTTGAAATCAGGGATGAAATCGGAAAGCCATCCTGGCGTATTATGCAGGAAGCTTTTAAAGAAGCCGCTGAATTGAAGGCCGATTATATCCTGTTACATTTAAATACATACGGCGGACTCGTGAATATTGCCGATTCCATGAGGACAAGGATATTGAACTGTCCTGTTCCTGTAATGGCATTTGTGGATAACCAGGCCATTTCAGCCGGGGCACTGATATCAATAGCGTGTGACAGTATTTATATCCGCAGCGGAGGCAGCATAGGGGCGGCAACAGTAGTGGATCAGACAGGCGGGGCGCTGCCCGACAAATACCAGTCGTTCATGCGTTCCACAATGCGTTCAACGGCTGAAGCGCACGGTAAAGACACGATTGTGAACGGCAATGATACGATCATTAAATGGAGGCGTGATCCTGTAATTGCCGAAGCCATGGTAGATCCGCGCATAGTGGCCAAAGGAATTGATGATTCATCGAAAGTTCTCACCTTCACGGTTGAGGAAGCCATTGCAAACGGTTATTGCGAAGGCATGGCAAACAGTGTAGCGGAAGTCCTTGCCAAAGCAGGCCTTAAAGATGCTGAATTGGCTCAGTATAAGCCCACAGGCGTCGACAAACTGATTGGTTTCCTGTTAAGCACGATAGTCCAGGGCATCTTGATCATGATCATGATCGGCGGCATTTATTTTGAAATGCAGGCCCCCGGTATTGGATTTCCTCTGATAGCGGCATTGGGAGCAGCGTTACTTTATTTTGCCCCGCTTTATCTTGAAGGTTTGGCCGAACATTGGGAGATCCTTCTTTTTATAATTGGCATAGCGCTTGTGGTTCTTGAACTGTTCTTTATTCCGGGTTTCGGGGTGGCGGGCATTTCAGGCATCATACTGGTGATTGCGGGTCTGACTCTGAGTCTTGTTGATAATGTTTCCTTCAGGTTTGAAGGCGTTGCAGCACTTTCACAACTTGCCAGGGCGTTCTTCACCGTTGTGGTTTCGATGTTCTTTTCATTTGTGATCATGCTTCTGGGAACCCGCAAATTCGCCTTTTCAAAGCGGGTTTCAGGATTGGCACTGGGTACAGTGCAGGATCACCGTCAGGGTTATATAAGCATTGATACACGGCAGAAAGAAATGATCGGGAAGACAGGCACAGCTTTTACAATATTAAGGCCTTCAGGAAGAGTTGAAATTGAAGGTGAAATATATGATGCACGGGCAGATATCAGTTATATAGAAAAAGGAGAAAAAATAAGGGTGATCCGCGATGAAGCCGGTCAGCTGTATGTTGTAAAAGCCTAATACAAATTTCCATGAGTAGCAGTCGCAAAACGATCAGGTATATTATTTATATCATTCTTGTAATATTTATACTGGCCGGAATCCAGCTTGGCCGGATGTATAAACAAATTTACGGTCCCAACACCCTTACCCCACAGAAAAAGGATTACCTGCTGTACATTGCCACGGGTTCCACCTACGATGACGTCATCAATGAGCTTGAAAAACACAGGATCATTAAAGACCGAAAAACATTCGAATGGGCCGCCCGCAAAAAGAACTATGCAGAACACATCCATCCCGGATGTTATCGGATCCGTTATAATATGTCGAATAACGAGCTGATCAACATGCTGCGGTCAGGAAACCAGGAACCTGTAAAGCTGGTTATCAACATGGCACGGACTGTAGATGAACTTGCCGAAAAAATTGATGCACAAATTGAGCCCGGCAAGGATGAATTGTTGAACCTTATGCAGGATGATCAGTTTCTTAAGCAGTACGGTTTCAACAGTCGTACTATCATCGGAATGTTTATTCCGAACACCTATGAATTCTGGTGGAATACGGATGCTGAATCTTTTTTCAAGAGGATGAACAAGGAATACAGGAAGTTCTGGAATATGGAACGGACTGGCAGAGCCAGGGAAATCAAACTTACACCTAATGAGGTGATTACGCTGGCCTCCATCGTGATTAATGAAACCAATCACCAGGATGAGTACAGGAGGCTTGCAGGAGTATATATTAACAGGCTGGACCACGGAATGAGGCTTCAGGCAGATCCTACAGTAAAATTCGCACTTGGAAATTTTGAACGGCAGCGAATTTTAAAGAATGATACTTTTTTTGATTCGCCCTATAACACCTACTTGTATGACGGGCTTCCTCCGGGACCGATAGGCATTCCTACAATAAAGGCTATTGATTCGGTGCTGGATTATGAACGACATGATTACTTCTACTTTTGTGCTAAAGAGGACTTTTCAGGATATCACAATTTTGCCCGGACTCTTGATCAGCATAACAAAAATGCAAGGATATATCAGAAGGCGTTGAACCAGCGAAAAATTTTTAAATAGTGAATAAAATAAATTTTCCGGTAGCAAAAATCGCCGTATATTCATAAAACCTAATATCCGTTGAACAAAGAACCCTTATGGACAAGATCAAGTTTGGAACCGATGGCTGGAGAGGTATAATCGCAAAGGATTTTACCATCGACAATGTGGCAAAAATTTCACTCGCCACCGCGCTCTGGTTGACCCGCAAATTTAAAAATCCAATTGCTGTAGTCGGGTATGATTGTCGTTTCGGTGGTGAGATGTTTATGGAAGCGGTGGCAAAAATCCTGGCTTCAAAAGGAATCAGGGTTTATGTTTCCGAGAGGTTTGTTACCACCCCCATGGTATCGCTGGGAGTAAGCAGACTGAAAGCACAGTGCGGCATAATAATAACAGCCAGTCATAACAGCTCGGAGTTTAACGGGTACAAGCTAAGGGGCGATCATGGAGGACCGATGTTTGAGAAAGATCTTAAGGACATCGAAAACCTCATCACCTCGGAGGTGGAGATTGACCTTGAATTACTGAACTGGAATTACCTTCTGGAACAGGGTTATATTAATTATATTGACCTGGAAAGCGTTTATGTTAAAGATATCCTTGATTCCTTCGATGTACAGGCGATGAAGGAATCAGGTCTGAACTTTGCTTTTGATTCTATGTTTGGAAGCAGCCAGAATTTCATCCATAAAATACTGCCCGAGGCTGTCAATATTCACGCTGAAGTAAATCCGTATTTCAAAGGCGTAAAGCCGGAACCACTGAGAAAAAACCTGCATGAACTTATCGAACTCGTATGGAGCAGGAAGAACATTGATTCAAGCATTGCAGTTGACGGCGACGGCGACCGGATTGCCATGCTCGACAAAGAGGCAGGGTATTACGATGCAAACCAGATTGCCCTGATGCTCATTCATTACCTGGCTGGGTATAAACAGATGAAAGGCAAAATCCTCGTAAGCTTTTCGACTACAAATAAAATTGAGAAAATCGCCGCCCATTATGGCCTTGAAGTGGTCAGAACGCATGTAGGTTTTAAGGAGTCATCACGGATCATGACCGAAGACCAGATACTGATTGCAGCTGAAGAATCGGGAGGTATTTCGATAGGTGACAATATTCCGGAAAGGGATGCGATAAGGGCAGGCTTAACCATATGGCAGTGGCTTGTAGAGAGCAAAAAGTCACTGAAAGAATTATACAATGAAGTGCTGAGCATTACGGGACCATTTGCTTATGAGCGGGCGAATATCGAGTTAAACAGGAACAGCAGGAACAAGATCATTGAAAAATGCAGCAATGGTACCTTTGATCATTTCGGCCGCTTTGGTGTGGAACGGTTTGAAGTTTTTGACGGTTTTAAGTTTTTCTTTTCCGACAATGAATGGCTGATGATCCGCTCATCCGGCACAGAACCCGTCATAAGGCTTTACTCTGAAGCCGAAAACGAAGAAACCGCCCAGGAGATTATTTTTTCAGGGATGAAGGCGGTGATGGAGTAGGCTGGTAGGCAGAGCCCCGTCATTGCGAGGAGCGTACATTTATAGTGATTATAGCAAAGATTTATTGCGACGAAGCAATCTGCCGGCACAGGCAGGGCGATGCCATGAGATACTGTCAGCAAATCTTCATAATCGTAAATCTGTATTTAGTTTTCGGTGTTATAGGATCGGCGTATCCCTTTGCAACGCCATTCCTGTGCTGGCAGATTGCTTCGTCGACATTTAATTCTGCAATAATCAATGATTTACCCAGCTCCTCGCAATGACGGACTATTGCTAAAACGTCCCGTACAACGCGTGCTCCTGCGTGTTGCAATAGATTGAGGAATAAAAGAAAAAGCCCGGACGGTTGGTGTTGATTTTGCGCTGCAGATGAAGGATCGGATGACCGATTGGCACATTCAGGTAATTTGCAGTAAGATTATCCGCGTGAATGGCCCTGATGCGCTGTTCTCCGCTCTTCACTTCAACCTGGTAGGCTTTTCTGAGAATGTCGAAAAGCGACTGGTCCTCGAATTTGCGGTTGCAAAAGCGCGGCAGGTTAATATTGGGCAAAAAATTAAGATCGTAAAAAACAGGGACATCATTGACAAGCCTCAGCCTTTCGATATAAATGCATCCTGATTCCCTGAAATGATCCGGAAGCTGAAAAAAGAAATCGTCAGGCCATCGGGTTACCAGTGGTTTCGAAAGGATCCGTGTCCTGAGATTATGCCTTCCCAAAGCGGAAGTTGTTCCTGAAATCGAAAGAATGCCGATGCCATTCTGGGGACCCACCACAATACTGCCCTTTCCCCTGTGCTTCCTTATCATGCCGTCGTTCAGCAGCGCATCGAGTGCATGCCGGACTGTCGGCCTTGTTATGCCGTACTGGATACAAAGCTGGTTCTCGGATGGCAGTATATCGCCTGCTTTAAAAACGCCCTGGGTGATTTGCCTCCGGAGCTGTTCATATAATGAACGGTACAGGGGTAAAGTTGTATTCATAAAACTAATTACTTGTAAATACAAGTTAAAATACTATATTTGTACTAGCTAACATTTACGGTATTTTTTACGTAGTAAAGATATAAATAATTATAACTTATATTTACAAGTTACAATAAAATTTCAGGAAATCCGGCCTTTTTATATTTCAATACCCGGCAACCTGTAAACAAAATTTTTCAAACTTATGGCTGCTACCATCATAATGCCGCGACAGGGTCAATCCGTTGAGACCTGTATCATCACACAGTGGTTGAAAAGAAAAGGTGATCCGGTTAAAGCAGGTGACATCCTGTTTTCCTATGAAACCGATAAGGCTTCATTTGATGTGGAAGCCCCAGAATCAGGTGTTCTGCTTGATATATTCTTCGACGATGGCGCTGAAGTGCCTGTACTCTCGGTCGTGGCTGTAATAGGAAATCCGGAGGATGAAAGACCTGTCAGCGTCGCAGACCTGTCCGCGTCCCCGGAAAGTCACCCTGAGCGAAGTCGAAGGGTATTTGATACCGAAAATGCTTCGACTCCTGCTTCAACTCTGCTCAGCATGACTTCAGGTACTGACCCCTGCGCAGGTCTCCGCATTTCACCTCGGGCCCGGAATATGGCGCAAAAGCTTGGCATTGATATAAACTCGGTTACAGGAACCGGCCCCAATGGCAGGATCATTGCCCGCGATATTGAAGCAGCCTCATCGCAAACTAAAATGACTGTTTCAGATCGTCCTTCACAGGAATATTCTGATACCGCCCTGTCGAATGTAAGGAAGATCATCGCACGCACCATGCATGATTCGATCAGTAATTCCGCCCAGCTTACTCATCATATGTCGGCTGATGTCCGCAACATCCTCGCCCTCAGGAACCGCTTTAAACAGGAAGGCGATAAAAGTCCCAATGCCTCCATTACAATAAACGATATGGTATGCTTTGCCGTGATCAGGGCATTGAATGAACATCCTGCCATAAACGCGCATTTCATGGGCGACAAAATAAGGTATTTCAACCGGATACACCTTGGACTTGCAGTGGATACACCACGCGGACTAATGGTTCCGGCTCTGCAGGATGCCGGAAACTTATCTTTGGCTGATTTGTCAAAAGCCCTGCGTGATATGGCCACACTTTGCCGGAAAGGCAGCATAAACCCTGAATTGTTATCGGGCTCAGCGGCATCCTTCACGGTTTCTAACCTCGGTAATTATGGAGTCGAAATGTTTACCCCTATTATTAATCCTCCACAGGTAGCCATTCTTGGCGTGAATACAATCATTCACCGGCCGGCCGACCTCGGCAACGGCGTTTTCGGATTCATCCCGGTTATCGGGTTATCGCTCACATACGACCACCGTGCCATTGACGGAGGCCCTGCCACGCTCTTCCTGAAAGAAATCAAAGACCAGATTGAAAATTTCAAAGAATTTTAAAGTATAATCCTATGCCAAGATCACAATTCATAAGTCCCGCCGATATCCGCAAAAAAGGCACTTTATCCTTCGGCACCATCCCTGTTAATCAATACAGCAAGACCCTGGCCGAGGAAAGCAAAAATTACTCGGGAAACGACCTTGTACGCATTTACAGGGATATGGTCATCATCCGGGAATTTGAGAATATGATTAACGATATCAAGGTTAAAAATGAATACAGGGGAATTGCCTATAATCATCCGGGGCCGGCGCACCTGTCGATGGGACAGGAGGCATCTGCGGTTGGAATGGCCTACACGTTAACGGTGGATGACATGATCTTCGGCTCGCACCGCAGTCACGGGGAAATCCTTGCCAAAGGTCTTTCCGCCATACATCAGCTTGATGAGAATGTGTTGTATGACATCATGCAGTCATACTTCAATGGTAAAATCCTGGCTGTTGTTGAAAAAGGCTTTCACGGCGATATCCGGGAACTTGCAGTGAAATTTCTGCTTTATGGAACGCTGGCTGAAATTTTCGCAAGGGAAAACGGGTTCAATAAAGGATTGGGAGGATCAATGCACGCCTTCTTTACCCCTTTCGGCGTTTATCCCAATAACGCCATAGTGGGTGGCTCAGGTGATATTTCAGTGGGCGCCGCACTTTTTAAAAAAATAAACAGGAAGAAAGGCATTGTGGTTTGCAACATCGGCGATGCATCAATGGCCTGCGGCCCGGTATGGGAAGGCATTTCATTTGCCACAATGGACCAGTACACGCAGTTATGGGAAGACTCCTGCAAAGGTGGGCTTCCGATAATCTTTAACTGTATGAACAACCAGTATGGCATGGGCGGACAAACATGCGGCGAAACCATGGGATATGGGATAGCAGCAAGAATTGGGGCCGGCGTAAACCCCGACATGATGCATGCCGAACGGGTGGATGGCTTCAATCCGCTTGCAGTGATTGACGCATTCAGGCGAAAACGCAAAATTATCGAAGAGAAAAAGGGACCTGTTTTGCTCGATACGCTCACTTACCGCTTCAGCGGTCATTCACCCTCTGATGCCTCATCCTACAGAAGTAAGGAAGAAGTGGAAGCCTGGCAGCAGGTGGATTCAATCATAACCTATGCCCGCGACCTTGAGCTAGCCGGTATTGCGGACGTTGCTAAACTCAATGAAATCAAATCAGATATTATTTCGACCATCGAGGACATTCTGAAAATGACTATCGATGATTCGGTATCACCGAGGATAAATCTTGTGACTGATCCGGATGCCATCGGAAATATGATGTTTTCTAATGGTTCGATCGATGCCATTGAAAGCGGACAGCCTGAGACCCTCATGCCTCTTGAAGAAAATCCAAGGGTAAAAAGCATTAAAACTAAAGAGAGGTTTTACCTGGATAAATCCGGCAAACCGGTTTCCAAAGTAAAGCAGTACCAGCTTCGCGACGGCATATTTGAAGCCATAATCGACAGGTTTTATAAGGATCCCACCCTTGTGGCTTATGGTGAGGAGAACCGCGACTGGGGAGGAGCTTTTGCTGTATACAGGGGACTCACCGAAGCGCTTCCCTATCACAGGCTTTTCAATTCCCCCATTGCAGAAGGAGCCATTGTTGGAACCGCCATCGGTTATGGCATGGCTGGAGGCCGGGTAATTGCTGAAATCATGTATTGCGATTTCATCGGACGCTGCGGTGATGAACTTTTCAACCAGCTTCCGAAATGGCAATCGATGAGCGGCAACCTCATTAAAATGCCTGTAGTGATAAGGGTTTCCATTGGTTCAAAATATGGTGCACAGCATTCGCAGGATTGGTCATCGCTTATCGCGCATGTTCCGGGAATCAAGGTTCTTTTCCCCGTAACTCCCTATGATGCAAAAGGTCTTATGAACAGCGCCCTGCAGGGAACCGATCCGGTTGTATTCTTTGAAAGTCAGCGGATTTATGATATCGGTGAACAGTTTCATGAAGGCGGCGTACCCGAAGGATATTATGAAATACCGGTTGGTGAGCCGGATGTAAAGAGAAAAGGCACGGATATCACAATCCTCACTATAGGTTCAACGCTTTATGTGGCCCTGAAAGCAGCTGAAGAACTGCAATCGAAATATGGCATGTCAGCTGAAATAATCGATGCCCGAAGCCTTGTTCCTTTCAATTATGAGCCTGTTCTTGAATCCGTTAAAAAAACAGGCCGGATTATACTGGCCAGCGATGCATGCGCCCGGGGCTCATTCCTTTGTGATATGGCCTCAAACATAACAGCCCTGGCTTTTGATTACCTCGATGCACCACCAGTAATAGTGGGTTCAAGAAACTGGATCACGCCCGCTTATGAAATGGAAGAATATTTCTTTCCCCAGCCTTACTGGATCATTGATGCCATCCATGAACGCATCATTCCCCTGAACGGCCACCGTGTAAAGACTGACTGGACATCAGAAACCCAGTTAAAAAGAAATCGTGCCGGAATTTAAACCTGACTGAAATGAACTGGCTTACCGAATTTCCCGACGAGAAGAAACTTCTCAGCAAATATCCGGAGATCCTTGTGACCGATGTAAATGCCCATTTGCATACACCCTATTCTTTCAGCGCTTTCAACTCAATTGAACAGATTTTTCAGATGGCCCTGAAGGAAGGGATTTCAGCAGCCGGCATAAATGATTTTTTTGTGACTGACGGCTATTCAGCATTTTATGAAGAAGCCCTGAAAACAGGTGTATTTCCGCTTTTCAATATAGAGTTTACAGGCTTGTTAAAAAAGCACCAGCAGCAAAACATCAGGATAAATGACCCTAACAATCCCGGCAGGTGCTATTTCTGCGGTAAAGGTCTTGATTATCCCTTTCAGCCTTATCCGACCGATATTGAAACAATCAACAGGGTTATTGAATTGAGCCGGGAACAGATCCGGTCTATGATTCATAAAGTAAACCTGTTGTTCTCAGAGGCAGGATCAGAAATTCAGTTTTCCTATGAGGGTATTCAGTCAAAATATGCTAAAAACCTGGTTCGCGAGCGGCATGTTGCCTGTGCAGTGAGAGAAGCCGTATATAACCTTTCGGATGATGATTCAGCCAGGAAAGAATTTCTTTTGAAAATATACGACGGAAAACCATCGGGGGCTGATCTTCATACTATTCCTGCCATTGAAAATGAAATCAGGTCCAATCTTTTGAAAGCCGGCGGCAAGGCATTTGTGGAAGAAGATGAGGCCACGTTTCCTGCCATTGATGAAATCATCAGGATTATCCGGAATGCAGGGGGAATACCCTGTTACCCGGTACTGCTTGATGATGTAAAAGGTAATTACACAGAATTTGAAAGCTCACCTGAGAGGCTCAGCAAAGAACTGCAATCGTGGGACGTCAATTGCATTGAACTCATTCCCGGCAGAAATGATGCGGCGGCACTTCAGAAATTTGTGCATTACTTTCACAATGCAGGTTTCATTGTACTTATGGGAACTGAGCACAATTCACCGGGATTGATACCTCTGATCTGTGATACCCGTGGCAAAATCCCTTTAACTGATGCCATGCGGACAATCGCCTATGAAGGGGCGTGTGTGGTTGCCGCGCACCAATACCGGCGTGCCAGACGTGAAAACGGGTTTCAGCACTCCGGCGATATCAGCTATTTTCTTAAGCTCGGCAATGCCGTCATCCTTCATCATATGAAAACTAAATCACAAAAACATGGATAACCCGGTTTCTGATCTTGTTGAAATAACACGGTTCTACGGCAGTGATAAAAGCTATGTAATTGCAGGAGGAGGTAATACTTCTTACAAGAACGACAGCCGTATATGGGTGAAATCAAGCGGAACCGCCATGAAGGATATCCGTGAAGCAAATTTCGTTGTACTTAACCGTGAACGGCTGCAGGTTATTTACAGTCGCCTCTACAGCCAGGACAGCTTTGCAAGGGAAGCCGAAGTTAAGGAGGACCTGCAGAAAGCCTGCGAACCCGGATCAACCGGGAGACCAAGTGTTGAAACCTCGCTGCACGAGCTTATCCGGTATCCCTTTGTAGTACATACCCATCCTTCAAAGGTCAACGGTGTTCTGTGTTCAGTCAAAGCAGAAGAAACCATAAAAAGGCTTTTTGGTGAAAATGCCCTTTATATTCCCTATACCGATCCCGGCTATATACTCTTCAACCTGGTGAAGGATAGGCTTATCCGGTGGAGGGAAAACCATGATGCCGATCCGAAAATGATCTTCCTTCAGAACCACGGTGTATTTGTGGCGGCTGATTCTACTGATGAAATCAGGGCCGTTTACAACCATATAGATGATACTATTACAAAGGAAATCAGACTCTTTCCCGATACAACCAGTGAGGAACTGCCTGCCGGGCTTGTAGAATTCATGCCGGCATTGCGTATGATATTTTCGGATGATTCCCTTAAAGTGGTTCGTATCCGGAACAACCGGCTTGCCCGGTATTTTACTTCATCACCGGAAAACTTCTCGAAAGTTTCGTTGCCGTTTATCCCCGACCAAATTGTCTACTGCAAAGCCCGCTCGGTGTATATTGACGCCGATGAACCGGCAGGCATAATCAGCCATTGCAGGGAGAAAATACTTCAATTCAGGGCCGAACACGGGTACATGCCCCGTATAGCCGGCATAAAGGGTTATGGAATAATTGCTTTCGATACCAATGTAAAATCGGTTGAAACGGAACAGGATGTATTTGAGGACTGGATGCAGGTAAGCTATTTAAGTGAGAATTTCGGAGGACCCCATTTCTTGTCAGACAGTGAAATAGCTTTCATCGATAACTGGGAAGTTGAAAACTACAGGCGAAAGGTAGCCGATGCGGCTGCTGGTCATGGCAGGATAAAAAACAAGATAGCCATTGTTACCGGTGGTGCGCAGGGTTTCGGTGAAGGTATTGTAAAAGGATTAATGAATGAAGGAGCCAATGTGGTGATTGCGGATCTTAACACGGAAAAAGGCAGAGAACTTGCTTCCGGACTGAATAAACCTGGTCAGCAGAATGAGTGCCTCTTTTGTGAAACAGATGTTACAAGTGAAGAATCTGTAAAAAACATGATTTCGACAACGGTTTTGTCTTTCGGGGGTGCGGATATTCTCATCAGTAATGCAGGGGTTCTCCGTGCAGGAGGACTCGAAGATATGACCCTTGAAACCTTTGAATTTATTACAAAAGTAAATTATACAGGATATTTCGTTTGTGCCAGGCATGTTTCGGCGATTATGAAACAGCAGGCAAGCCACAACAAGAGTTATTTCACCGATATCATCCAGATCAATTCCAAATCGGGACTGAAAGGCAGTAACCGCAATTTCGCCTATGCTGGCAGCAAGTTCGGAAGCATAGGACTCACCCAGTCGTTTGCTCTTGAACTGATGCCGTGGAATATAAAAGTGAATTCGGTTTGTCCCGGGAATTTTTTTGAAGGTCCGTTGTGGAGTGACCCTGAAAAAGGACTGTTTGTGCAGTACCTCAAAGCAGGAAAAGTACCGGGCGCCATTACAATCGATGAAGTGAAGACACATTACGAAAAGCAGGTTCCGGCCGGAAGGGGATGCCGGGTTGAAGATGTGATGAAAGCCATCCTTTACCTGATCGACCAGGAATACGAAACCGGCCAGGCCTTACCCGTCACCGGCGGCCAGGAGATGTTGAGATAGGTAAAACAGGCCGTCATTGGGAGTAAACAGGAACACTTGATAATATGACTATCAATTACACAGAGTTTCACAGAGGTATCACAGAGTTTCACAGAGTAAAAGAGTCTCTCTGTGGTCCTCTGTGACTTCTCAGTGGTTCTCTGTGCAATACTTACTAGCAATTCGCTAAACAAAGAGACATAAAATGAAAACAAAAGCAGTTCGGATATATGGGAAGAATGATCTAAGGTTGGAAG
>DATGXG010000019.1 GCA_035299085.1 Bacteroidales bacterium
TTATTTAAAGAAAGGACGGATTTCGTTATTTATTAATTTATTGATGAGGCCTCTCTTGGTATTCATATCCATTGACATCATGGTATTCACTTCCTTTGTCTTCAAAAGCACTTCACCATTTTGCGGATTGATAAATAATGCCCTTCCGAATGTGTCGCCTAATCCGCCAAAGACATAATCAAACCGCAATATAAAATCTGCCTCCTCTTTTTTATTTGTCACAACCCAATAGCCCCACTTCTCTAACCCATTTTTAGCATGCAACACAGAATTCTCATCCTTCGACTCAATATAGACTTTATTTCCTTTTTTAGTCATATCATTTAAAATCTCATCCTTTCGCAACCCCTGATATTTATCTTCCTTGACCGCTCTTTGATTTTTGAATGCTTCAATTTCATTATTCTGATAACGTATATATGAGATTTCACTAATATGAATGACATATTCCGGACCATCGGGATTACTGCTTTTCTTATACCTGACTGTTGAATTATCAATCAGTAATACCTTGCCAATAATTTTTTCACCATTTGTCTTATTGATTGTGTCCTGCGCTTTCACAGGAAAAAAGGCAAAAATAAGGGTAGTACCGAGTACCCATTTAAGTAATACTATTTTGGTCATGTTTTTAGGTTTTGGGTATACTAAGATAGCAAAAAAGGCTTATGAAGAGTCTGTTAGTCTGTAGTCTGTTAGTCTGTTAGAAATTAGCCTGGCAAGGGTTCATATTCACCGCCCACCTTATCAAACCTTGACGCCCAGAACCAATATATCATCAATTTGATTTTCGCTGCCTTTCCAATCTTCATAATGCTTTTCCAATGCGGCTTTTTGCCGGTCTATCGGAAGATTGTTTATTTCGGTGATGATTTCCTGAAAACGCCTTGATTTCATTTTATCACCATGATCACCCCCGAACTGTGAATAAAAACCATCCGAAAAAATATAAAAGGTGTCGCCTTTCTTTACCTGTATGACATGATCGGTGAAAGGCTTTTCTTTAAGATAGATTCCTGCCGGCTGCCTGTCAGCTTTATATTCGATGAATTCGGAAGGCTGGCCTGGCTCCGCGTTTCGGAACAACCATAACGGACTGTAAGCCCCGGCATAATTCAACAGGTTTGTTTCCTGGTCAAGGATACACAGCGCAATATCCATTCCTTCACTTTGTTCACCTTTGCGACCTGTTTGCTGAAGTGCCGATTTTACCTGGGATCTGAGCGCTTCAAGGATTTGAGCCGCCCCATTCTTTTCGTGCTTTTGTATCAGTTCATTCAGGATGGCTATGCCCAGCATGCTCATAAACGCACCGGGAACGCCATGGCCTGTACAATCTGCCGCAATAATGAAAACTTTACGACCCGAATTCTTAACCAGGTAAAAATCGCCGCTTACTATATCACGCGGCATAAACAGGATAAAGCTTCCGGGTAAAAATTGATTGATATACTCATAAGAAGGCATCACTGCCGTCTGAATATATTGCGCGTATGAAATGCTGTCGGTTATTTTCGTATGATCCTTTTCTATCTGTTCTTTCTGTATCGTGATTTCATGATTTGCATCCACAAGAAAGTTTGCCTGTTTCTGAATCTCTTCACGCTGCCTTTTTATTTCTTCATTCTTTTGTGTCAGAATTTTGTTGTCTTTCTTTTTTATCTGCAATGCCTTATAGGATATCAGCAGGATTAACAACAATACCAATATCCCGCCGATGAGGATCTTACTCCTGATGGATGCCAATACCTTGTCACGATTGAGTATCTCAATTTCCTTCTGGTTTTTTTCGGTTTGATATTTTATTTCCAACTCATTGATGGAACGCTGATTTTCGCTCGTATATATACTGTCACTATAAATTTTATGTATCCGGAAATTCTCCAGAGCATTTTTATAGTTTCCTATGGCCATATCCACATCGGCCAGTAAGGAATAAACCTGCATGGTGGTTTCAATGATGCCGGTTTTTTTGGATAATTGCAGCGCTTCATTAAAATTTTTTCTTGCATCTGCATACTTCTTCTTATATAAGCTAATATTTCCCAACCCGATTTTTGAATTGCAGATACGTTGTTCATCCTTTAACTCTAAGGCTACCGCCAAAGCCCTTTTATAATAAAAGTCAGAACTGTCAAGGGCCATATTCTTTTCCTTAAGGTCACCGGAATCGGCCTGGACAAAGGCAAAATAATACTCCCCCAGATTCACAAAATTAATACCCAGTCCATACAGGTCGTCAGCACGCATTTGAAGCGGTATGGCCTTCAGACAATAATCTATGGCACTCTGGTAATTATTCTGAAGAAACTTAATGGTACTGACATTGCTGTATACCTGGCTGAGAAGCATCTCATCATTGAGTTCTTTGCAAATCTTAATTGCCCTGTTGTTATACTCCATTGCTTTTTCATAATTCTTATTGTCCTGGTGAATAATCGCAATATTGTTGCAGCATTGCGCAATGGATTTTTTATCATTTAATTTTTCGGCTATTGTCATCGCCTGGGAAAATGATCTGGCAGCATTTTGATAATCACTTAAGTTTATATAAAGACTTCCCAGGTTATTATAAACTTTGAAAATTGCCATATGATCATTCACTTCCCGGGCTTTTTTCAGAGAAATATTGAAATATTCTATGGCAGTGGCATAATCGGGTTTATAAATGCTGATAATACCCATTATGTTATTGCATTTTATGATGCCCTGTGCATAATCGGCTTTATCGGAAAGCTCAAGGCATTGCTTGCATAATGCTTCGGCCTCTGCAGGGGAATTCCGGCTTAAATAAAAGGCAAGATCCTTTAGGGCAAGTATTTTAACCGTATCTGTTTTTGTGGTGGCAATGATGTTTTTTAAGCTGTCGGGAATAGAAGTCTGAGATAATGATGTATTCAGAAATAACAATGAAACGACGATGGATGGAACAATCCTGGAGAAAAATTTTATCATGGGTGTCGGATAATGTGATCGTTAACGGATACGCCGAAAAAGTGCAGGGGGTTACATGTAAAGGTTATTAGCAGTTTTAT
Organism: Bacteroidales bacterium; assembly: GCA_035299085.1. Classification (NCBI taxonomy): domain Bacteria; kingdom Pseudomonadati; phylum Bacteroidota; class Bacteroidia; order Bacteroidales; species Bacteroidales bacterium. The sequence goes on from DATGXG010000019.1 coordinate 3,036, forward strand.
GCTATTAGGCTATTAGGAAGAGAGTCTGTTAGTCTGTAGTCTTCATGGCGGCTTTGATTAAGGTAATGCCTTATTCGAAGTACCGTGGGTTGGCCGTGACAAAACGGGAAGGGCGATATGGAGGTGAATGACGCAAGGCATGGAATTTCTTATAAGCGAGCTTGCGTCCGGTTGTTAGAAATTCCTGCCTTGCGGCAGAGCGGGTAGGGATCGTTTTGTCTTGACTTTTCTTGCTTCGTTCTTTTTGTCAAGAAAAAGAATGAAGTGGGGTTAGGGGCAAAGCCCCTATTGATATTTATTAATTATAGCAAATTTAAAGGTGGTCACGGTGTTGTTACAAGCTACTTTGAGTATGTAGGAACCGGGGGATAAACGGGAAACATCAAATGAGATAACCGTTTGATCCGATTGCTGCCGGAGCAATTGTTGGCCGAATACATTGTAAACACTTATATCAACCACACTTCCCATGTTGTGCGTTATATGCAGTACGCCGTTATTTACAGGTACAGGATAAATCATCACATCATGCCCGTTTTCAGTATTCACCCCTGTAATGACCGGGAAGGAAATGATAACCGTGGTGCTTCCTTGAATACCCGAACCATCCTCAGCTAACGCACTTACTGTCACAATACCCTCTTTCCTGGCGGTTAAAAGGCCGTTTTGATCAATTATGGCCAACGAGGTATCATTAACACTCCAACTGACTGTTTTTATGGCTGCATCAGAAGGTTCAACAGTTGCAAGCATTTGCAGTGTACCGCCGACAGTGGTTATACTGTCCGATCCGTTTTCACCGGTTACGGTGATCGCGCTCACGAAAACGAAAACCTGCGCAGTATCCTGGTTTGTTATGGTGATATTATCGAAAAACACATTTTTGCCGGCCATCGAACCCTGTTCAGCCACAAATTCGAATTTATCCACCGCTTTCCAGTCAAAAGCTCCCGCAGAAGGATACCAGGTGCCATTGTCATAGGAGCCCTGGTCAACGAAATTTTTTAACGGTATGTATATTTTATGCCACTTCCCGTCCCACGGTGCTTTTGACTCGGTAATGGTGTAATTCATCCGCCAGGGATGATCAGACGCTGATGTTTTGGTATCGGTAAAGCGAACATCAAATTTTGTTCCCGCAGTATTACCTCTCACCAGGAAACTGAGCGCATAATTTTCAGAAACCAGGGTTGAGAAATCGCGGTCCGGTGCAAGATTGAAGCCTATAGTTCCGTACTGTCCTGATCCTGTCCAGTATATACAATACTTTCCGTTATTGGGCATGTTTGAGAAATAAAAACTTATAGTACCGCCATTGGCATAACCCGATTCAATTATTTTCTCTCCTATATAGTCGTCATAAAGGATCATACCTGTTGTGTCAGGTATCATCTGGTATTCCTTCTGTTCAGGAACGTTAAGGCCGAGAACCCTTACCAGCGCCGTATCCAGGTCATAATCGAACATCTCGCCGGTGCCTTTTTTGAATAACCCGAAGCCACCCTGGTAATCCCATGTAGTCCATGAAATTCCTTTTTCTTCAAGGTATTTCATGACTTCACCATACCAGTAAGTCCTTTCCGCACTCTTGCTGTTTAGGTTATACACCCCAAACTCGCCGCAATATACCGGAACGTGCCGGTTTGTTTTAAAGGCAGCGGCAATGTCAATCAGTTGTTTCACCTTTGCCACGGTTCCATCAACCGGGTAATTGTTGTATGCACTTTGCAGCCATGTACCTGCCAGGACCTGTGGTAAGGCCTGTATGCTGTCGGCATTATAAGGAAAAGGTATGCGGGTAAGGGGTTCCATTGAAGGAACCGGCCAGCTTGCCCCCTGGTGTGTGAACAGAAACGGATCGTAAAAATGAAATGTATAAATGAGTTTTTTATCGGTATAGGCTGGAAGCAGTTGCAAATCGTTATAGCCGTTGTAGGCCGATGCTCCGACCACAATGGTATGCGTAGTATCTGCATTTCGGATGGCATTGATTGCCGTTTGCTGGATCCGTCCCCAATTCTGGGTGGTTATGCCGTTAGGCTCATTCATCACTTCATAAAGGATGAAGGATGACCTGTTTTTGTAGTGTTCAGCCATTTGTTGCCAAACCTTTGAAAGGGCATTTTCAAGATCCGGGTTTTTGCTGGCGATATCATCGGTGGAATGGTTGTCGATGATCAGGTACATATTCAGATCCTCGGCCCAGGATACGGCCTGGTCTAGAAAGTCGTAGAACAACGGATCGATGCTGTAGCCCGGTTTGCCTCCTGTCATGTAAAATAGGTTTATAGGAAGCCGGATCACATCACAGCCAAGACTTTTGATGTTCTCAAAGTCAGTTTTAGTATATTTTTTAAATTGAATTTTCTGCGGCGCTGATGCCTGGAACCACCCTGTGAGATTCACTCCGCGACTGAACTGGGCGTGGGTTAAGGAGAAACTATAAAGCAAAGCAACAGTGATGAGAAAAGCTTTCATGACAAGACGGTTTTGTGCAAAGATGCAAAAAAGGCTATTAGCAGATTAGGCTATTAGGCAATTAGGAAGAAATTCTGTTAGTATTTACGATTTGTGATTTAAGATTTACGATTTGAAAACAGTCTGTTTGTCTGTAGTCTGTTTGTCTGTTAGACTAAAAAGTTTACTGGTCGGATCTATCACAGAGAACCACGGAGAAGGCACAGAGGATCACAGAGAAAAACTCTGTGATCCTCTGTGTTACCTCTGTGAACTCTGTGTAATTTTTGGGAAAGAAAGACTATTAGCAGTTTAGGCGATCAGGCTATTAGGAAGAAAGATAAACTTATTTTAACTTTAGTAAATTGCGCTAAGTTTTCGTAATCAAATCTTTTGCCATGAATTCCATGAACCAGTTGTTTTTGCTGCTGACAACCGTTTTTATCGGTTTCTTCGCTATTCTGAATCCTATTGGTAACACGCCTGTATTTCTGTCGATGGTAGGAGACGCCGATCCGATAATTATAAAAAAGGTTGCCCGGAGAGCTGTAACTGCCGCTTTTGTGATTATTGCGATATTCTGCCTGTTCGGCCATATCATTTTCAAGCTGTTCAACATTACGCTTCCGGCCTTCCAGATCGCCGGCGGCATCATTGTATTTTTTATCGGTTACAATCAATTACAGGACAAAGTCTCCCGGGCACAGAAATCAAAAGTCATCGACACGGACGCACCTTATGAGGATATGGCTATATCGCCCCTGGGCATTCCCTTGCTGGCCGGACCGGGAACCATTTCTACCGCAATGAACTTTGTCGGACAGGGAAAAAGCTTCCTGAATACCATCCTGATCATTCTTGTATTTGCAACCGTATGCGTTATCACCTATCTCATGTTCATGCTGAGCAAGCGGATCGCAGACAGGCTAAAGCCTTCCCTTATCAAAGCCATATCCAGGATCATGGGATTGATCCTTGCCGTAATTGCCGTTCAGATGGTGATCAGCGGGGTATTCAATGTGATAAAGGAGTACCCTTTTTAGGCTATTAGCAGTTTTAGCATATCAGGCTATTAGTAAGAAGGACCACTGGTCTTCTGGTCGAAAAAATTCAGTTTTCTCAATAAACTATAATCTTAGTGGTAGCTGATTTGCTCTGAATGGTTGTTACCAGTGTATATACTCCACGCGGAAAGGTTGAAATATCTATCAAGGCATCAGAACCGTTTATAGTTTTCTTCAGACATACCATACCAGCGCTATTGAAAATTTCAAGCCTGCAATCTTCGACCTGTCCGGAAAACAGGACAAAAAGTTTGTCTGTTGCCGGGTTAGGATAAACTTTTAAAGTACAGCCTGGTGTATGGTCCGTACTAGTTGCTGTTCCTGCCGCGATCACCACAGCTTTTTCTGTTTTTGTCCTGCAACCCTTTTCATCCGTTTGCACCAGTTGTACTAATCCCTTGCCGGGATTGCCCCAATCAACATTTACCTGGCCGGGAACAAGGACTTCCACATACCTGCTGCCTTCTATATGCCACAAGTTTCTTACCTTTTCGATATCCGGCATATATACTACACCTGTTTCACCCTGTGTTACACTGTCTTTCCCAATTAAAACAGACTCTTCAGGCTCAACCGGCACGATGGACTCCTGTCTTGAAATGCCCGATCCGCATCCATTATAAGGCGTTAAGGTAACGGTGATCAATCCTGCAGAATCGGTTTTGACAAGGGCTTCTCCATTTGAATATGTATAAGTACAGTTTCCCTGAATATTCCAGTTAAATTGTGTGTTATAGATAGCTGGTGAGGTAAGCCTGATTGTCTGTCCCGGACAATATCCGTCGGGTAAATTGATATATCCGGCCTCCACAGGTGGTAGCTGATTTCTGTACCTGTAAAAGGAACCACGTTCACCAAATACATAAATTTCACTATTTTCTGATATAACCATTCCCTGCAAGTCGCTGCTTATGGTTGGCATCTGGTGCCATGTCTCGCCGGCATCCGAAGTCTGGTAAAGATTTGTCCAACCGCCACCATTGCTGCCAAGTGCATAGCCGGTATCACTGCCTGTAAAATGAATAGACACAATGTCAACCGGAATAATTGTATATATTTTTCTCCAGTTTATACCTCCGTCCGTTGATTTCAGGATAATCCCGTCATCCCCCCCAAGCAAAATAGTATCTTTCCCAATATAACATACGCCTTTGAACACACGTGAAAGATTATGATCATATTTATTCCAGGTTTTACCCCCGTCATTTGTAGTCACTATGAAATCGAAACCAACAAGCACACCCTGGGAACTGTTCCTGAAATAACAGTAATAATACCATTCATCGTTTGATCGTATGGTTTGCCAATGGCTTCCACCATCAATGGATTTAAGTGCTTCCTGGTATGAGGTGGCATAAACGGTATCAAAATTTACAAAACTGTAACTCCAGCTGTAGTCCATGTAACTCTTGCTATTCCAGCTTAAACCACCATCATAGGTGAAATAAACACTGTCAGCTATGGCAATAATTGAATCATGGCTTACATAGTAACAATTCCTGATATTATAAGCAGCATTAAGGGAAAGTTCTTTCCAGGTTATTCCGTTATCAATGGTTTTATAAGCAATTCCCCTTCCATTGTAGTATCCTCCAAAAAGATAGCCTGTACCATTTTTGAAAAATCGTGTACTGTAAAAATCGCATACACCGTTTAGCTCTGATATTTTATTCCAGTTTTCTCCCGCGTCCGATGATTGCCAGATAAAATGACCTGATTCAGCAGTGCTTCCGTAACCGGAGGTATGGCCTGCAATATAGATGTTATTGCCATCGGAGCTTATTCCTATACCCGAAGGACTGCCAGGCGTTGTTAATACCCCTTTCCATGTTTTTCCTCCGTCAATTGTTTTATATACATTCCCCCATGTCCAGCCACCGCTTATATAACCCGTATTCTGATCGGTAAAAACAATGTTTTCGGCATAATCAGTACTTACCCGGGGGCCTGATGTCCATGTTACTCCCCCATCGATTGATACAAGTATTCTGCCATCTTCGCAAACCAGAAATCCATGATTCTCATCCGTAAATGTAATATCCGTAAACCAGGAAAACTGAAAATCGTCCATATTGATATTGGTCCAGGTTTTACCTCCATCGCTGGTGGTTGCCAGGTAATTATAGCGTCCGATAATATATCCTTTCTGCTCATTCAGAAAAAACAACGAGTATAAATCATCGCTATATCCCTGTCGGATTTTTATCCAATGGTGGCCCCCATCATCCGTCCTGTAAACATTACCATTTTTATCAGCAATGAATCCTGTGGAAGCGGAAATAAACTGCATCTTTGCCGCAGGATAAGAGGGTATCGGAAACCACGTTGTGCCTCCGTTTTCAGTCTTCAGCATGATATTTTGGGAAAGGATATATCCCACATCATTTGAAACAAATTGTATTTCATTTATCGATTGCTTTATCCCGCTTTTCACCAGCTGCCATGTTGTGCCGTTATCACCCGATCGTATAATAATTCCCTCTTCGCCGACAGCAAAAATTTCCTGATTATCTTTCAGTACGATTTTATTTAAGCCATAACTTAGACTATAAAAATCCTTACCGCACCCAAGGATATTTTTCGGTTCATTTTTTATCCTGATTGTGAAATATTTCTCAATGGCGTGTCCTGAATTACTTTCAGCATGCACCCTGATAACATGGGTTGACTGCGTTTCAAAATCAAGCCGTGAACGGGTGATCAGTTTATTATCGCTTATAACAAATTTGTTATTATCTTCATCACCCAAACCACTAACAAGACTAAACGTGTAATCTTCCTGATCATCCTTTACAGTAAATAATCCGACTGTTGTTCCGGGATCAGAAAGTTCACTTATTTCATCTGACGAAAGCTCCAGGGTATCCTGTACAGGTAAATCATGAGTATAAGAAAAATTAAGCGAAGAAACGGATGTTAAATCAGTTGATTCTGCAGCCAACGCATTGCCTTTCAGATTTACACTGATAGTGCTTTCGTTATTGTCATTGCTGGAAATTCTTAAAACCTCTGATTTTGGTCCTTCTGATTCCGGTATATAAACTAATTGAAATGATTTACTTTTACCTGCCTCAATCATACATGGTATTGCATTGGTAAAGAAGCTTTTACCTGAAAGATTTACCTCTGAAATGAATAATTCATTAAGTCCTCTATTGCTGATAATCAAATTTCTTGAATCGGATATATCCACATGACGGTCGCCAAAATCGACAGTTGAACCTGATGAGATTTCACTCCAGCCAATTTCAACATGAATATCAGGCTTGCGAAGAGTATTCCAGAGAACATAATTATAATTTTCAGGCGCTGTATAAAAATATAAAAGGCTGCCTGCATTTCTAAAATTTTTTATGCCTTCATAACTGGCACCCACGTCGGCAAATAACCGGGTACCTGTTGATGTTCCATCGGAATACCATAATTCATTTTCATGACTGAAAAATAATAAACTGTCAGAAACAACCATCCTGCTTCTGTTTTGAACAGATACATCCGAAACCATTTTTGTGCCTACAGAAGTGCCGTCCGATTTCCACAAGGAATAACCGGTTGTTTCACCACCATTAAAAAACAAATTGCCCTGATAGGATATAAAACTCCCAATATCCGATTCATAACTATAGTAAATCCAATTAAAGCTCTTTACAAGGATAGTCCCTTCCTCAGTTCCATCCGTCTTCCAGAGCTGATTCTTATAATTGTCCGATGGCGACTCTACTCTGATTGAGAAGTACAAATCATTACCCACAGTGGTAAAATTACCGATTTGCTGGGAAGATCCTGAGAACACTTTCAACAGAGTAAATTCCGTATCACCGGGATTCAGTACATAAAACCGTATTGTTTCATTATATGTAGTATTCGTAACCAGATACAACTTATTATTGCATGTAGCCACTGGCTTTACAGTATAATAATCATCAACCTGCACGATTTCTGTTCCTTCCTTTGTGCCATCGGTTTGCCAAAGTTCAACAGGCCCCCTGTTTTTTATGAAAAATAACTTGTCACTTGTGGCTGTGAGGTTTGATAATGAAATATAATCCGATATAGCCACACGGTTTGTATTTTCTATTGTACCGTCAGTTTTCCACAAGTTGGAACCGTATAGTGTATCGGCAGCTGTAAAAAAAAGCATCCCTTTAAAGGCAATAAAATTACCGGGATTGGATCCCTTATCATTTGAATACCCTTCCGGACGGAAGTTTTCAAACATTTTAGTTCCTTCAGCGGTTCCATCGGATTTCCATAGTTCCTGTCCGTGTATTCCGTCATCAGCTGAGAAATACAATTCGTTTTTATAAACGAAAAGCCTTGCGGGATTGCTTCCATAAAACCCCTGGTTAATATCTCTGAGCATGTAAGTGCCTTCCGGACTTCCATCAGTTCTCCACAATTCGCTTCCGTTTGTTCCGTCATCAGCTGAAAAATACAGGATATCTCCGATTGCTGCCATTTCACCAACCGATATGAAATGCCTGATCGGATTTTGGCCGTTTGTTGTTAAAGCTGGCAATAAAATAATGGCAAGGATCAGTAACGATTTTTTCATTGCACCGAATATTTTATAATTTTTATGTCCCTCATATTTTGATCAGGAAAGTGCAGAAAGTAGATTCCCGGCTTGAAATATTCCACATTGATTTGGTTATTTCCTTTAACCAATTGCCATTGACCCATTGTATTTCCGCTGATATCATATATTATGACTTTTAAATGGCTCATCAGTGGATTCTCGATGAAGAAAACATTCTCTACGGGATTAGGGTATTCCTTTATCAAAACAGCATTCTGCATGGGGTTAATCTTGGTACCAACATCCAATGTTACCCTGATTGTATCAGAACTCGAACAATTGGAAATTTTTGAAATGACTCTTACGAAATACATATGAGTTCCGGGAGTAATATCGTTTCCGAATATATTCCGGTATTGATCAGTGGAGTAATTGTCCCAGTAATACGACACCGGAGTGTCATAAGCTCCTGCATCAAGAGTAAGGATTGAATTCGGAATTATTGAAATGTCTTCACCCAGGTTAACTTCAGGAAAAGGAATAATCCTGACAGGTTTTGAAACCGTATCGGTTCCGGAACCGGAGTAAATGATCGACGATATATAATATTCTCCTGCCTCAGCATATGTATGCTTTGCTGTTACCTGCCCGGATGAATTGCCGTCACCGAAATCCCAAAAAACGGAATCTGCTATACCAGGTGAACCAAGCAGGAATACCGTCTCTCTTCCTAAGCAATCGTTGTAACATTTTATATCCTGCAAAACAGTGTATTTAACCGTGTCCGTTCCTGTGCAATGGTCCGCATTGGTGACGCGCACAAACACTTTGTATGTGCCGGGTAAAGAAGAACTTCCGTTAATATACTTATATCTGAAGGTTGAATTATCGTTCCACAAATAGGTAGTCGTATGACCAAAAAACCCGGCGTCCAGTGATAAGTAATCAAAACCCGTAAGGGTTGTATCATTACCCAGGTTCACTTCAGGAGCCGGTTTTGTGGCAATATTAATTTCATCTTTAGTGATGCAATTATATTCATTTGTTACCTGAAGCCAGAATTTTCCTTCACCAGTAACCAAAAATGACATTTCTTTTGATCCGTTGTGCCATAAACGATCATTCCCGGCATTATTTTGTCCCGCATTTAACCGGATTACCGAATTACTGCAAATGGTGGTGTCTTTACCCAGGTTTACTACCGGGGAAGGATTCACAAAAACGTTAATTGAATCAGATTGAATACAACCAAAACTGTTGCTGACCTGTACACTATATATTCCCGTATTCTTAGCCTGAAAATATTTCAAATGACTTCCATCGTGCCATGTAATATTGCTGTATTTACCTCTCAGGGTGAATAAATGACCGGAACAAACGGCAGTATCATTGCCAAGACTTACTACTGGTAATTCATGGATAACGACCGGCTTGTAAAGAGTGTCCGTTTTTTCGGGATAATACACGATTAAGCGGGTATTATAATTCCCGGGGTTGCTGTATTTATGAACCGGATTTAACATTTTACCGGATGTATGATCTCCAAAATCCCAATCAACCGAATCAATCCCTATGGTATTCGAAATGATGTAAGATATATTTTCTCCTGGACAGGATCCGTGAACTGAATAATTTGTTTTAAAAAAATAGTTCTGAATATAATGAGGAAACAAATCGGTAATAGCATCAGCACCTTCAAGGTAAAGGCCCAATTCAACTGCTTCACAATGGGCACTGTCTTCATTTGGTTTTGATATCGTGCCTAAATACATAGTTCCGTCATACCCTCCGCCCCCCTTGGTAATATATATAACTCCATCGGGGCCCAGCTGCATGTATTCTAACGATGTAATGTGATTCATTAAAACAACCTTCCGGGAAGCAAGAATGGAATCATAATTATCAGGGTAGACTTTAAACTGGTACAATGTGCCAATGCTTCCGGACTCATATGCATAAAGCTTTACCGCATCAGGCGAAAATTCAATACCATGACAACCCTGGTATGGCAAAAGAAAACTCATGGCATTTGACAATTTGCCCGTTTCATTATTGAAATCAAACAAGTCAAAACCCTCACCCTGTCTCCAGGTATTATAACTTACGGCAACTTTCCTGCCATCGGGCGAACCTTTTAATTGGCCTTCAAAAGATGAATCATGAATTTTGCCGAGAGTGCTCACAACGGGCTTTTCAGATACTCCATCATCGGTTATCAGAAAGGCATAGTAAGAGTTCGATTGAATCCGATGGGTAATAACCCAAACATCATGCCGGTTTGCATGATACAAAGCCGTAATCTGGTTTCCGGTGGAATCAATAAGCCTAATTCCTTTACGCAGTATTTTACCATTTCCTTCATTTGCCGACATGTCTGCTTCTGAGAAATACAATCCCGCAAATTCATTTCCGTTATAGGGATTCATGTTAAATATAAAGTACCTGTCAGCATTTCCGGGTGCAGGTATGATCAAGGATGCCCTGAGAGATGTGCCTAAATAATCCGGATTCAGAAGGCTATCACCATTTTCAATCAGCTCATTATTCCGGTTCCACACATTGATTCCATTCGAATACAGAATAAGGTTGCCATCGGCATCACAAATTGATGCGTATCCATTTGAACGGTAATCAGCAAGGTTATTCCTCTCAACAAAAGCGGAATCTTTTTCGAAGTTTATTGTAAACTCATTAAATACCCATTTACTGGCAAAGTTTTGGGCAATTATGAATTGATTCTGAACCACAAGAAATACTAAAGGAAGTATGCGGCAACAGTAATTTCTGATAGACATTTTCAAATAAGTTATGTTTTGGGTATATAAATATAGCAATTACCCGGCAAAAAGCAAAAGATTGCTTCGCCCCACTAATGACGACTTGTTTTTTCTCTCGCAGATTTCGCAGCCGAGCCCCAGCTCACCTCCAACCCAGCTCCGGGGCGACAAACTTCAGAATGGATGACAATACATGAATATTATACTCAACCCCTAACGTATTGGGTATGGTCAATAGTAGCGTATCGGCTTCCTTTATCGCTTCGTCCTCGGCCAAGTCCTTAATCAGTTCATCCGGTTCTGCCGCATAACTTCTTCCGAAAATGGCCCGTTTGCCTGGCTCAATAAAACCGATTTGGTCATTACGTTCTGCTTCCTGTCCGAAGTAATACCTGTCCTGGTCATTCACCAGCGCAAAAACGGACCGGCTTACCGACACCCGCGGCTCACGCTTATGTCCGGCCTTTTTCCAGGCTTCCTTGTAAAGTCTGATTTGCTCTGCCTGTTGGATATGGAATGGTTTTCCGCTCTCGTCAAATTTGAGTGTGGAGCTTTGCAGGTTCATCCCGTTTTCTGCCGCCCATACGGCAGTTGCATTGGAAGCAGCGCCCCACCAGATGCGGTCGCGCAATCCTTCAGAATGGGGTTCCAGTCGTAACAAGCCGGGAGGATTCGGGAACATGGGACGGGGATTGGGTTCAGCAAATCCGATACCACTCAGCTTATCCAGAAATAGTAAGGCTTTATCCCTGGCCATTTCGGCATCTGTTTCTCCATCGGCAGGTTCATAACCAAAATAGCGCCATCCGTCTATTACCTGCTCCGGCGAACCCCTGCTGATTCCCAGCTGGAGTCTTCCTCCCGATATCAGATCCGCTGCACCTGCATCTTCGATCATGTAAAACGGATTTTCATAACGCATATCAATCACGGCTGTCCCTATTTCAATCTTTTTTGTCCTGGCACCGATGGCAGACAATAAAGGAAACGGAGATCCAAGTTGGGCCGCGTAATGATGCACCCTGAAATATGCACCGTCAAGTCCCATTTCTTCACATGCAACAGCCAGATCAATGGATTGAAGCAATGCATCACTTGCCGTGCGTACATTATAACCCGGCCGGTTGGCCCAGTGTCCGAATGATAAAAAGCCTATTTTTTTCATAGAGTAATTGCAGAACAACAGAGGGCTATGAAAAGTTCATTGAGGGAATTCCCTTATTGCATCTCCGTGATATTCCTATTCAATCCTGTTGTTTTTCCTGATATCCATTCAGCACCTGTTCCGTTTAAGAAAATCGGTAACCCTTGTTACAAATGGACCGGATGAGAAACGCATTTACTAAAAAACATTGAAATGAATAAAATTATATTACAAACGCTGATTACTTTCGGATTGGGCATTCCTGTTTCTGTAATCTTATTGAATTTTATGTTCAGGAAGTCATTGCTTTATAAGATTATGTCATTGTGGGTTACCAATATCTTCGTTGTCATAGCCAATACAAAAATGACTGATGCCTTTCCGGACAGCTATCCGCAGTATTTATCACTGCCGACAGGTGCCCTGATTACCATTTTCCTGGCTTACCAGATATACCGGCTTATAAAGAAGCCTTTCGACAGATCTATAGCCAACGTGGAAAGCCTTGCTGAAGGGAACCTTCAAATTGCCATCTCAAAAAGCATGGAAAACCGCAACGATGAATTGGGAAAACTGGCAAGGTCAATCAGGATGCTGTCTGAAAATCTTAACGGGATAATACAAGGACTTCAGAATAGTTCCAACGAGATTTCCACTCTAGGTCAGCAGTTAAATTCAACATCACAGATGCTGGCCAGCGGTGCAAGTCAGCAGGCAGTATCACTTGAAGAGATAAGCGCTTCAATGGAAGAAATGGCTGTAAATATTGAAAATAGTTCGGTAAATGCCGCGCAAACAGAAAAGATAGCAGAAAATGCAAACGAGAATGTAAAAAGGGGGAATGATTCCGCACTGGTCGCCCTGAAAGCCATGAATGATGTAGTTGAAAAAATCAGGATTATCAATGATATCGCATCCCAAACCAATCTTTTATCGCTCAATGCCGCCGTTGAAGCTGCCCGGGCAGGAGAACACGGCCGTGGTTTTGCAGTTGTGGCAGCAGAGGTCAGAAGACTTGCCACTCTGAGTAAGGAAGCCGCTGATAAAATTGAGGTGGTTTCAAGAAATGGTGTAAGGATTTCAGAAGAAGCAAGCGATCAATTGATAGAGGTTATTCCCCTTATGGAAAAAACAACTGGTTTAATTAAAGAGATTGCCACAGCCAGTGCTGAACAGAATGTCGGAACCGGACAAATCAATCACGCTTTACAGGAATTAAACAACCTCACTCAAAAGAATGCCAAGAGCGCTGAAGAAATGGCTTCAGGTGCAGGAATTCTTGCAGAACAAGCAGAAACGCTGACAAAACTGATGAAGCATTTCCGGACGGCAAAGGCTGTTAGTCTGTAGTCTGTTAGTCTGAAGCCTGTTAGTCTGTTAGTCTGTTAGTAAGAAAACTTATCACGGTATATCAGGCATCCAGTATCCAGTATCCGGCATCCGGCATCCGGCATTCCATTCAATTGCCCCGGACTTCAGGCCGGGGTTTGCTATCCTTTGAGTACCCTCCTGTTTATGGCTTTAGCTATCACAGAAAACCACGGAAAAGGCACCGAAAAAAGTGTAATATCTGTGAGAAATTGTGATATCTGTCAGAAATGTTTTGAACTTATTAAAACTACGCCGGTTGATAACTATAAGAGCGCTGTAAAAGGCGTGGTTACTTATGTTCAACTAAAACCAGTTATATGAAATCTACTATTTTAAAATCCGGCTTCCTGCTTCTGTTCATTATGGCTTGTGCCGGCATTTCAGCACAGTATGCCATTCGTCCTTATGTCGGAATGAATAATTCGACCCTGACGAAAAACCTTTTTACGAATGAAAATCTGAAGTATACATTCGGGTACCAGGTAGGCGTTGACCTGCAGCTGGGAAATAAATTTTATGTCCAGCCGGGAGTCCAATTCGAGTTCCTCAAAAACTCAAATATAACCGGCCCGGTTTCTTCACTGCAGGATTTCGACCTGAAACGCACTTACTTCAGGATTCCCCTGATGATCGGGTATAATTTCAGTGGAATGGACAGTCCTCTTGGTTTACGCGTGTTTACCGGGCCAAACGCTGCTTTTAAACTCGGCGGCAAGGTAGGTGATAACGGGGTTGTCGGTGAAGTTGACCTGGTTGACAATATGCGCAGCATGATCTGGGGATGGAATGTCGGAGTGGGAATTGACGTGATCCGATATGTATTCGTTGACGCAGGATATGAGTTTGGATTATCCGAAGTATTTGACGATCAGCCGGACCTCAATTCAGGGATCAGGAACAATTTGTTTTATGTGAACGCAGGGTTGAGGTTTGTTTTTTAGGTTTATTACAGGCTATTAGCAGTTTTTAGGCTATCAGGCTATTAGCAAGAAAGTCTGTTAGTCTGTAGTCTGTTAGTCTATTAGTAAATCCGGTGTACAGGCAGATTGCTTCCCCAGATCGCAATGATGGGTTTTTACTAACAGACTAACAGTCTAATAGACTAACAGCCTAATATTCCCCCTTAATCACAAAAAACGATCCCCGGATTGTGCCGGCCAGCTTGGATTTCTGGGTGGCAAATTTGAATTTGCCTTCCAGTTCTTTGGGGATTTGCATTCCTTCAGAAAGCTTAAAGCCAACGGCTCTTTTCTTAGGATCGTCAAGGGTATACAGGACATTCACCGATAGCCCGTCTTCGTAAAAAACATAGGTCCATTTAATATTTTCAACCTGGAATTGCGAGGTTTCAAGGGGTCTTGCCGAAAAAACAATACCCCGTTCTTTCTTCAGGATATTATTTACATAATCAAGTGTTTCTTCACTTTGGCTGGCAGGAACCACTTTAAATTCGTGGTTATACTTGTTTTTAAAATAACGGGCTTCATTGGCACGCAGGCCGGCCAGTGCTTCAGCAACAGGTGAAGTTTCCAGTTCAACTGTGGATACCTTTTCAAAATCAACGGTGTAGGACATTTTACCCTCCAATTTAAACTCATTATTTCATGATAACAAAGAAGTATTTTGATTGTTTGAAGACAATATCAGGCTGTTAGGCTATTAAGCTATTAGGGTACGCGGTGATAACTATCTCGTCCGGTTCCTAAATAAGCCCATTTATAAAAAGCTCTAATATTGCAACAACTGCTGAAATAGAACCTACCGTAAGGATAATGGAGGGGGCACGTTTGTATTTAATCGCCTGGATTTCCGCAACCTGGTTAATAGGCACTGATTGAATTTCTAATTGACTATAATAGAGCAGGGAATCGGTTGTACTACTGACTTTATAAACTTTTCCGTCTTTGTTGAATTTAGTCACTTTGTCTTTATTCATAATTGTTTCATCCACCTGGTCTTTAGAAATCGATTTCTCAGCCATAATTTTTGCAATAACAGCTGTGTCATTTAATACACCCGGAAACTTACGGGAATACTTCACTGCAACACCGTTTGTTTTCGTAACCTCCATTACCCAAACCGATTTCTTACCTGAGTAGTTTTTGAAATCCTGAGGTGTGGTTAACATTAGTGGAGAATAACAGGCGCTCTGCAAAAAAAGAACTCCTACCAGCATCATGCTGTTTGTGATAATTTTTTTCATTTTTTCGTTAAAAGGTAATACATTTTGTGAGGTTTGTCAAGTAATTCCTTTCCAACCCACTCAGTATTAAACCGTAAAGGGTATGGCTTGCTTACCTTTTCAACCTCATCACTGTCAATGACATTGCCGGAGCGGAATAGGTGAATGATTTGCCGGGCCTAATCGTTGAAGTAACCGGAACAATATGTCGGGGATTTTCAAATGTGTTCTCCGCATCGGCATCACCTGACAGTACAGTCTGATCTGCTTCTGAGGAAATTTCTCCCAATTTTTTCAGGTTAACTTTAAAAACTTTCCGTTCACTGCCTGCATTTACCAATTTCAGAATAATATCACCGGTCCTACTGTCTTTAACACAGGAGTATGCCACCAGGGTGTCTTTTTCATCTTTCTGTATCACGTTGTCATAATACAGGTCGCCTCTATTCTCACAGAACAGCTTCTGAACATAATAATTTACCGATGGACATATCCTGACATTATCAAAATAAATCATATCGGTATTCCACTGTGTAAATCCTTTTTTCGACAGTAAGGGAGCATAGGACGCCATCCTCACCACATCACCGTTGCGCTCGAGCGATGTCATGTAAGCAGCCTCTGCAATGGCATTCCGCATTTTGTTACCCCATGATGCATATTCACCCAGGTAAACCTGGCCTGCTGAAGCGGAATATTTATCATATCGCTGTTGGTTGGCCAACAGCCATGCGGGATCTACATAATAATGCTCATCCACAACCTGCACTTTCAGATCCCTGGCAAATGCCCATCCCTTATCAAAATCCTCACCGCTGTGAAAGGGACCCGCCGTTCCGATTATTGTAATTTCAGGATGTTTTGCCTTTACGGCATCATAGATCATTTTGAACCGTTCTTTGAATTCCAGTGTGATCTTGTCCTCATTGCCGATGCCGATATACTGCAAGTTGAAAGGTTCCGGATGGCCTGCGGCTGCCCGTTTGGCGCCCCATTCGGAATTTACGGAACCATTGGCCCATTCCACCAGGTCGAGCACTTCCTGAATATAGTCCTGCATCTGGTCCATCGGGATGGCCTGCTGACCGGTTCCCCCGATGCGCCATGTACCGCCTGAATTCTGGCAACTTACTGCAGCCGGCAAAACCGGCAGGGGTTTGGCGCCGATATCTTCGCAGAATTGAAAATATTCAAAATACCCCAGCCCTGCTGTCTGGTTATACCCCCAGATGTTGCGCTGTTCCTTGCGCTCTTCAAGTGGTCCAATTGTATTCTTCCAGCGGTACATATTTCCTAAACCATCTCCATGGGTAAGGCACCCTCCGGGAAAGCGAATAAACGCCGGTTTCATGTCGGCCAGCAATTGCGCCAGGTCGGGACGCATTCCATTAGGCCTGTTTTTAAAAGTATTTCCCGGGAATAATGAAATGACATCAAGGGCCAGCTTGCCTTTTGTAGTGGCAAGAATTACAAGGGTTGCGCTATCACAGCTTTCTGAAGGGATCAGGGTTGCTGTGTATTTCTGCCAATCACCTGATGAAGTAGAAAAGGTTTGTTCGGCCAGGATGGTTCCTTTGGGTGTCTGCAGGCTTGCTGAAACCGCAACAGGATCAGCCGACATCTGACGGATGAACAATGAGAGATTATATCGGTCACCTTTTTTAACTACTATGCCATCAAAGCCGTAGTTTTTAATTCCCACTCCCGATTGGCCTTTGTTTTGACTGTAATTTCCTACAAACTCAACATCAAGCACCACATAATGAGGATTGTTTATGTGGAGAGGGGAAGCGGTTTCGACGCTGATCTTTCCGTATGAAAAGCCAGGTGTCAAATATTCCCAGTAGGAAAGAGGACTCCACTCCCTTCGTTCGGCAGGATTGTATTCAAACGAGCGGTTCTGAACCAGCTCAGCGTATAAACCGCCATCCGCTGCATAGTTTATATCCTCAAAAAACAACCCGAACAAATCGGGACTTATGGATTTGCCGTTTCGCTGGGCGAAGGCACTGAAGCTGATGAATAAGCTCAGGAATAAAAGGAAGGCTATTTTCATGGTTTCGGTCTTTTGGTCTGATGGTCTTCTGCTATTGCTTTTAGTGGACATTAGGGACGATAGGGACAATAGGGACTTACCAGTCACCAGTTACCAGTTACCAGTTACCAGTTACCAGTTACCAGTTACTAATCACTAATCACACTTTTAGTCTCCACCCTCGGTGCTCAGGCTTTGCTTGTTTGGGGGCCAGGGTTTATTAAAGTCGTTTTTAGGATCAATCATTTCCATGAGTTTTAACCCCAGAATTCCTTCCACTGCATTTCCGTTGCCGTTTGCGCCGATCAGTACATCGGGGATCAATTTCACATTGCCCTTTGCCAGCTCTTCCGTGATCTTATACCGGGTGAAATTATCACCGCCAATGGCCTTCACAGCCAGTTCATAGGCCTCAGCCGTGGATTTACCAATAGCCCTGATCTTGGTTGCTTCGGCATTACCGGTTAATGAAATCTGTTCAGCCTGGGCGGATGCTTTAAGCTTAATGGCTTCCGATTCTGCCTGTGCTCTTGCCCTGGTGGATTCAGCCTCGGCATGAGCCCGCATTTTAGTCGATTCGGCCTCGGCACTCACGGCCAGTTTTACGCTGGTGGCATCGCCTTCAGCTTTCTTAACTGTCGCATTTGCAGTCCTTTCGGCAATTTCAACACTCTGCTGCGCTTTTACGATATCTTTCTGCATGTCCGCAATGGCAGTCTCTTTTTCCATTCCCTGCCTGGTTTCCTGGGCTTTTTTCTGGGTTTCGTAGGTTACTTTCTGTTCTTCGGCCAGCTTACGATCGGTTAATGTTTTCATCAGGGTTTCCGGGGGAACGATATCACCGATCAGGGTATCCACCGCATTCACGTTGTATTCATCCAGCACTTTCTTGATATGTGCTTTGGCCGAATCCTGCCGTTCTTTACGGGTGCTTAAAAAGGCAATCACATCGCTGTCCTGCGCCGAGTTCCTGAAATAGTTACCTATAGTAGGCTCAAGCACCTGTGAAACAAGGTTTACCATATTCCCGAAACGGGCTATTACCTTGGGTGCTTCGATTGAAGGCACATGGATAATCCGGGCCACATCCAGGTTAAACGGGAAACCGTCTTTTGAACGAACGGTGATGGTTGACAGGTTTTTATCGAGATTATGCGCTTCACTCCTTGCCGATGCCCAGTTCAGAACCAGGTTGGTTGTGGGCACCAGTTCGATTTTCATAGTGTACTTGTTGATCGGGTATTTTCCCGGACCAAGCGGTTCAAGCCAAACGCCCTTGTAGCCTTTCTCAACAATATTGCCGTGTTTGAAATCGGAACCTGTAAGATCTTTGCCCTCCTGGCCTATATAAGAAATAACAACGCCGACATATCCAATGGGAATTTCTGTCATGGGTGTCTCTTCAACCTGGATGGCCCACGGGTTCAGGTTATAAGAACCTGCCAGGATCACCTGGGGCTGCAATCCCCTGTTTCCGCCATTTTTGATGAAGGTATCAAAATCCTGGAAGTTATTATGGCCTTCGATGATCTTACCTGCAATCTGTCCCCTTTCAATCGGAAGTCCGTCAAGGGTTGTTACTATCCCTACCATACTTTCCTGGATGCGTACCATATCGGTTATTGAAACCTGGAACAGCATGGTATTAATGCGATAGGAACCGGCTGTAATGTAGGAAGCCTGCCTTCCGCGCTGTCCGCCTGCTGTAAGGAACTGTTCGGCATCCTGGAAATTATCACAGCTGACCCGCTGGGCAAGGATGTTACCGGTTGGAATCTCATTCCCGTCTTTTGCCAGGATAAGGCCTATTTTCCCTTCGGGAATAACCGTAAACGATTCCATTTTAATTTCGAATTGCCATATCCATTTCCCGAAGTACAATCCGGGGGCAAGTGTCTTTGCCTGGAAACCGGCTTCACCGTTTGTGGCAATAATGCGACCGCCAGGCAGTTCCTTGTATTTTCCGAATAAAACAAATTTCTTTGTAACTAACCCTATCCTGTCTTCAGGCACAATTACCATCCCCAAAAAGACGCGGGCTATG
Source organism: Bacteroidales bacterium (assembly GCA_035299085.1). Classification (NCBI taxonomy): domain Bacteria; kingdom Pseudomonadati; phylum Bacteroidota; class Bacteroidia; order Bacteroidales; species Bacteroidales bacterium. The sequence continues at coordinate 22,629 of DATGXG010000019.1, forward strand.
TATTTCGAAAGAATAACACAGAGGATTACCAAAAGAATCCACCAATACTGAATGAGAATTTCCATGATCAAATAAATTTTAAGAGATTGTTATGGGTGTTGAACTATTAGTTTCGCATATTTCTGAGGTCAAGATAATGAAATTTCTTACGTTTTTGTCCTCACAAATACACATAGGAGAAAAATATGAGAATTGATACCGGTTTTCATGAAAACAGGATTTCATTCAACAAATAAGGTTATTAGTTTATAAGGTTGAATAAATATACTTATTTAATTTACTTAGGCCCTAATTTAAAATCAAATCCCAGCAGAAAATAAGCTGATTTAAAACCGCTATTTTTAACGTTCCGAATGTTAGAACCAACCTGGTTATATTTATACAACCCCAGGTTATACCCTGTCTGAACCACAAACCAGGAAACCTCATCAAATTTTAATCTCACTCCTGTATTGAAAGCCAGTCCATAGTCAAAATCCTCATAATCATTTCTTGCATCCCGGTTTATCTTTCCCTGGTGATGATCACCGTTCACTACAAAAGTTTCGTAGGTTCCGGACTCTTTTGATTTTGCTAGTACACTGAAATAGCCTCCTGCCTTTATGTAAAAACTCTTTTTATTCCCGAATGAAAATTGAGGCATTACATTTAATGCAACAAAACCCAGCGACAGATCGATGTCTTCAATTGTATGATGAGAAGCCGAACTTTCATGGGCAGTAATATGTGAATCCAGCCTGTTGAAGTTTATACCAACAGAATAGGAGAAATGCTTATAAAGAGGTGCTGTAAAAGAAGAACCAACGGTATAGGAGAATTTTGAATCTGCATCAGCAACATCATAGTAAGTGGTGTAGGGAATTACTGAGTAATTTGGCCCTGCAGCCAGTCCAATAACCGATTGACCAGATGAAACATTCAGGTAAAATAAAAAAAGGATAATGAGTGTTACGGTTTTCATTGCTTTTTAAGCAAAGAGAAAAGATAATCAATTTTATAATACCCAATAATCGGTTATAGGGGAAGTTTTTTGCTAGATTTTAATGTAAAGAAGGAACCTTCACATCGAGATCAAAGTATACTATACAACCCAAATTTATCTGCTATGAAACCCTCATTCATTGTATTATTTTCGATAACACTTTTTTTCAACCTGTACCCCTCTTTATTTTCTCAACAGGAAATATCCGGTACGTTTAAAACCGAAATATTTGATATTTCAAATGAGGAATTTACCCCTGACTCGGGCATAACCTATACATATAATTCAAGTTCTGATTCACTTAAGGATACAAAAGTGGTATATGGCTGGGATCAGACAGGCAGAATAACCATGTATGCCAGTTATAAATGGGATACGATCGGGAATTTCTGGAAAGGGGCATACCGGAATGATACAGAATACGATCTTATCGGAAATCGTACCGGTTTAAAATTTTTTTCATGGGACACTTCTTCCGGAGACTGGTCACTTACCAACAAAATTGATTATCTCTATAATGATTCAAATGATCTGAGCCAGGAATCCCAATATTTAATTGAGCCTGATCAGATAAACGGGAATTTGATAAGCCGGCAAAACTATGAATATACTTACAAAGATCATTATACCGAATACATAGTAATATCCTGGATTAATGAAATGATGCAGGAAGAACCGGGAGATACAACCACAAAAACCGAATTATACTATAACCAGGATTCACAGTTGGTTTTAAAGAGGACCAGTTTGTGGCAAAAAGGACATGGCGTGTGGAGATTCGTTACCATGGATTCAATGAAATATGATGAAAACAAAAAGCTTATTGAAGATTCGTATTATTCGTGGGACATTGCCAACCAAAAGTGGACAGGTAATTTCAGAACAGAAATTAAAGAATATACAGGCAATAACTATTCTCTTCTTTTGTATTATTCATGGGAATCTTTAACAGAAAGCTGGAATCTTAATTACCGTGAAGAATTGCAGTATAGTCAATCAGGGAAACAAACATCACTGCTGGGATCTCAATGGAGAAATTCAAGTACATGGGCTAATACATTGAAAGTTATTTTCAATTATGATTATCATGATAACGAATATATGGAATCATGGTATCACCTGGATGAAAATACTCAAAGCTGGTTCATTTCAACCAGGCTGTACTATTTTTATCCGTATTCCATGATAAATGTTACAGAAAATTATTCCCATGATTTCCTGCGGATTTATCCGAGCGTAATGGAAGAGTATTTAAATTTAATTACAGATCAAAACGGGCTTACAGGTGAACTATATGACATGAATGGCAGAATTGTAAAATCATTCCCAATATATAATGGTTTAAATACTCAATATACAGGAAATCTTAAACCGGGCATATATATTTTTAAAACCAATCATTATACCTGTAAGTTAGTGAAAAGATAATTGAGGATTTATATATGTTTGAAAAATAAACCTATGAGTAAACCACTTCAGGCTTGCATCGTTACAGCCTTTTTATTCCTGTCTTCACTGATCTGCCAGGCTCAAATGATAATCCACCCGGTGAGGGTAATTTCTCCTGAATATACAATGTTCTGGAATACCAAATCTCTTTTCAATCCTGCCGCAACTGCTACCGAAAGTATTTACGAGGCTTCAATAACAGGCCGGGGCCAATGGGTAGGTCATAAGGATGCTCCGTTAAATTTAGGCCTGATGCTCGGTATGAAGTCCGACATCCTGCACGGTGGAGCAGGATTCGACTATTCATTTGCCAGATACGGCCAAACACTGATTAACCATGATTTTAAACTCAACTATTCCTATCATATGAAATTGGGAGAAGATCGATTACTGAGTGCCGGAATTTCGGCAGGAATGACACTTATGAAATATGATTTTCCTTTTGATGAACCTCTCATTGACGATAACGGACATGACACCTTTTATGATTTTCAATTCGGTTTATTTTTCAGGTCGACTCACCTCAGGCTTGGCTTAAGTTCAACTCATTTCCAGTATTTCGATCCGTATTCGGAAAAGAATACACTGACTCTTATTCATTGGTATTCCTCTTATGGTTTTGATATTACCGATAAAATTGAGTTCAGACCGGAATTATTGATCCTGTTTCCTGAATTAAAAACAGATGACCTGGCTCTGTCCACCGGATTCATAGCTACATTAAATAAGATTTTCCAGGCCGGTTTCACGTACCGGACAAACAATTCTTACGGGTTTACTTCCGGAGTGAACATAGCAGGTAAATTGCAACTCGGCTATTTATTTGAATACACAATAAACAAGCCCGGACAAGCTCTTGGCAATCATGAGTTCATGATGAGCTTTTTGATGTAAATGGTAATATACTGTCAATGGCCTGACGAAGAAAATTACTTTGAATACAACCTGAAAAACTCTTCCGTATCCTTTATCTTCTCCAGCCCGAAAATCCAGCAAACCTCTGAAAGATCAGAAAAATCAAGCCCTCCGGAGGAAATGGATTCATTTTTATAGCGGCCTTCCATCCCATTGTATCGGTTACATATGTCCACAGCAAGTTGCCAAACGGCAATTAATTTTTGATCTGCAATTTTGCTTTTCCAGGCGGTATATTCCGGCGTACGAAATCCGGGACTTCCGTTCCCGACTGTATTGCCGTCGGGAATTTTATGATAGTCTGAATTTTCTTTTACATACTGAAGACTTTCAGGTGAGGTCGACTGTTCATTCCAGTCAGCGTGCTGAACCACATGAAATCGCTGTTTTGTAATGATTAACGGCATTTCTGACTGAACGGATTTAATGAGCAGCGCTGTGAAATCAGACTGCCCGGCTTCACCAATCCACACATCACCACCGCCTGAAAAGGTATTTTTAATGATTGCCACAACTTTTCGCACGGCAGCCTGCCGGTTTTCATTGGCATCGGTCCAGTTGGTTCCGAAGGCAAGCTGAAACAACTCGTTGGCAGGAACATAAAGTCCCTCCTGGATTCCGTATGTTCCGGCCACTGCATGGTAACGAACCGCTGAAAATCCAGTGTTGCTTAATAAAGTAGCCAGTGCTGCCGCACTCTCCACGTCATCTACATCGGTTTTGCAGTCGAACTGGACCAGGAGCAGATCATTTTGTGTATTGAACCGCCCGATGAATTGGGCATCCAGTGAAAATGTAAGCAAAAAACAGGATGCCGTAATAAGCATGAAAGGAAGACGTTTCATTTTTGCTGATATAAATTCTTATGAATTAAAATTAAAAATAAACCATCAGATTCAACTAACTGCTTAATAGATGTTTTCTGAACAAATGCCATAAACATCTGTTTTGAGATTAATCTCCCCGTCGTTCCGTAATATATGAAGAACGACTTCCCAGTATTTCAAGTATTAACTTAATAGTATCCGTCCTTGAAACATCTTGTTGGATGCGTTGTGATGTCCTTATGCTGGTTATGCTGGTGTTCGGGTCAGCAGTCTTTTGCAGTTTCAGGTTTCGATATTTCCGGCAAGGCAGGTTCAATGAGCGCAACAGTCGGACAGTTCGATTACGGTGTAATATCAGATGAGAATTCTGTTCTTATCGCCGGAGTCCAGCAACCCTTTGACACTCCACTGCAAACGAACTCTGAATCTATACCTGGCGAAGGTGTGATTTTCGACTTGTACCCGAATCCCACAACCAACATGGTAATCCTGAAAACTACCGGAGTAAACACGGGTGATCTTTCCTGGTGTTTACTAAACTCTGACGGGACAGAGCTTGAAGCTGCCCCTGTATTGAAAACCGAAACGGCAATTTCACTCCGTAATTACAAGCCATCGGTTTACATTCTTATCGTGAGGAATCCTTCAGGAAATCTGAAGATTTTTAAAGTCATTAAAAACTAACCTTCTATGAAAAAAATCTTTACCTCAATTGTATTTTTCTGTGTGGTGTTAATCGTTCTTGCCCAACCACCTGAAAAAATTAGTTTTCAGGCAGTAGTCCGCAATGCTGAAGGCGAACTTTTAAAAAGCACACCCATAGGATTCCGGATACAGGTTTTAATGACGAATGAATTCGGAGCGGCAGTGTTTGTCGAGACACAACAGGTGACGACAAATGAAAACGGCCTGGCTATGTTGCAAATTGGTAATGGCACAGCTGTTACCGGCAAACTTGAGGATGTCGACTGGGCAAAAGGTCCTTATTATCTCAAAACTGAAATGGATCCTGCGGGAGGAACTAACTATAGCCTCACTGGCACTCAGCAGATCCTGAGTGTGCCGTATGCCCTGTATGCCAAAAATGCGGCTATGCCTGAAAATATTGTAAAATCTGATTCAGTTCCGGTGAAGGGAAATGTGCTGTATTTTGACGGAACAGGCTGGAAGCCGGTTTCCCCGGGGACTGACGGACAAGTTCTGACTATGGCTGATGGTATTCCTCAATGGAAGAATCCGGTTACCGGGAATGAAATTATTGAATTACACGAGCCGGTTTTAACAACCTCCTTTCCTGATAACAATATCACTCACCTGATCCATCTGGCAACTGATGGCAATTATTATTATACATGCAATGGTGGTAATTATACCAATGGTAACATCAATAAATACACCCTTAGTGGTGATTTTATCAAGGCTTATCCTATTGCGATTGATATGAGGGGACTTATGTACAATAAAGCGGATGGCAATTTTTATGTATCGGGGTTTGAAGCTTCCACTGCTGAAAGAAATATTTATAAAATTACCAGCCTGGATAACGGAACCTTTACAAAAATACTGCCCAATTCTTACGACTACTACCAGTCGACTACCGCCATCAGTGATGACGGCGAATTTTATTATGCGTTCTACAACGGTGTGCTGAAAAAGTATAAATTATCAGACGGGACTCTTGTTGACACCTTTGAAAATATTGAATCGGGCAGCTTGAATGGCTCGAACGGTGCAGTAGCAGTGGATGACCAATATTTCTATACCTGGGACCCGGCAACCGGTACCATTCATGTTTATAAACTGGACGGAAGTTTTGAGAAAAACCTCAAAATTCCTGTCGGTAATTTCGGCTATTCGTTGTCCTATGCCGCCGGTTATCTCTTTGTTTCCATAGATGGTGTCCCCGGAACCTGGTATGGATATAATATACGCAAGATGATTAACCCGGCGAAAATAACACCTGTCGAGGCCAAAATTCAGTCTTCTCAATCAAGAGTACCAAATGGCCCTGATACGGTTATTCCGTAGAATATTACACTGAGTTGCCAGAGCTATCACAGAGGACCAGGAAGTATAATAAGTGATTCTCTGTGGTTCTCTGTGCCTGCTCTTGTTTCCTCTGTGTAATACACTTCTAATATTTGCCCGTTTCACCCCCTGAATTTCCCATTTCATTCACTTCAATTTTCATCCGGGTTCACAGCACCCTATTTTCGGGATAAAATTCAACATCCCGATGAAAACCTTTACGTTATCCTTATTTTTTTTACCGGTTGTCCTGATCTTCAATTCCTCACCGGTACTTTCGCAAACCGTTATCCGAGGCAGCGTTTCCGATCAGAAGGACAATCCCGTTGCGTATGCCAGCGTAGCCATTGCCGGCACGTATGAAGGCACAGTAACCGACGATTCCGGCCGTTTTGAAATAAAGACAAAACTTACAGGTCCCGTTCAGATTACCGTCACTTCCGTCGGACTTGAACCGGCCATCATGGATATTGATCCAGGCAAGCCGGTGTCATTTTTAAAATTCAGGCTTAAAGAGGCTTATGCATCTCTATCTCCCGCTGTGATTACTGCAGGAACATTTGCTGCAGGCGACCAGGGCAAGGCAGAGTTGTTCAAATCCCGAGACCTTGGCACTACAGCTGGTACGGCCGGCGATATACAGGCCACGATTGAAACACTTCCCGGCACTCAGCGTGTGGGGTACACCGAAGGACTTTTCGTACGCGGCGGTTCAGGAAGGGAATCGAAATACATTATGGATGGCCTTATTTTCCCTGATCCTTACTATTCCAATGTTCCCTCGCTAAAGCAACATGGACGTCTGGATCCTTTCCTGTTTTCAGGAACCACATTCAGTGCCGGAGGATATTCGGCACAATATGGCCAGGCATTGTCATCGGTGCTTATACTAAACAGCCGGGGAATGGCTGATTCTTCAAAAAGCGGAGGTGGTATTCATTGCTTTGGGGGCAATGTGTTCCATACCCAACGGTGGAACAAAGCTTCGCTGAATACCAATGTCAGCTATAACGACCTGAGCGTATACCATTCCCTCTCGGGTACAAGAACAAACTGGTTAAAATCGCCTCAGATCAAGGAATTACGCCTTGTTTTCCGGTATAAGCCCGGTAAAAACAGCATGCTTAAAATGTTTGCCGACGTCTCGGAGACTAAAACCGGGATCCGTCTGAACCACACAGAATCATTGAAGCCTGTGGATTTTACTATTACAAACCGGAATTTTATCTTCAACGGAAACTACACGACGTATCTGAAGGACGACCGGAGTTCAGTGTTTGCAGGAGCCTCCCTGTCGGGAAACTTTGATCATATCACTTATGCCGGCACACCCAAAGCACGGTCGACACAACTGGCCCAGGCAAAAGTTACCTTCAGAAACAGCCTTACTAACGATATACGGCTCCTGGCCGGTGGGGAATACCTGGGAACGTTCCTCTATGGCCGGTCAGATACCATTCACTCCGCTGTTAACGACAATTTGCTGGCCCTGTTTACCGAGGCGGAGGCCACAATAAAGGATAAATTCGCATTACGGGCAGGACTGAGATCGGAATTTTCGCAATATGCCGGAAATAACCTGGCTCCGAGAATATCCCTGGCTTACAAGTTCTCCATGGCCAGCCAGGTTTCCCTTTCTTACGGAACATTCAACCAACTTCCCGACAATATGGAAATGTTGTATAATCCACACGGGTTATCTCATGAAAAAGCATCCCATTATCTTTTCAATTACCAGTACCAACTGAACGAAAGGACCCTCAGGGCAGAGCTCTATTTTAAACACTACGGTACACTGCTGTCGGAATATGAGCCAGCGGTTGTCCTAAAGAACAACGCAGGTTATGCAAAAGGATTCGAGCTTTTTTACAGGGACAAGACAACCATTGAAAACCTCGATTGGTGGGTGTCTTATTCTTACTGCGACAGTAAAAGAAAAACAATCATTAAAAATAAGCTGGTCACTCCTGATTACATTTCAGCCCATTCGGTTACAGTGGTGGGAAAGTACTGGTTTGCCGGTCCCGGTTTTATTGCCAGTGCAAGCCTGAGTTATTCGTCACCCCGGTGGTTTGAATACCAGGATGACAGTGAGGCCCGGAAATCATTAGCTATCCCGGCCCGGTATGGGATCGATATCAGCCTCATCAAACCGGCGCTGATATTACATAAGCCTGCCCTAATCTTTCTTTCATGGCAAAACATCACCGGCTACGACAAAGTGCTTGGCTATATGCGGATTCCCAATATGGATGAGCCTTTCAGTGTATACCGGACAGAAAAACGAAGTCTTTTTATCGGAATTTTTATCAATATGTATAACGATTAATAAATCCTGTTATGAAAACAACTATTGCATTCTTCTTTTTAGCGCTAAGTGTGTCACTCAGCGCCAGATCAACCGGTGACGCATATACTGAAAATATGCTGATCGCTAAAATTATGGCTGATACAGCCTCAACCGAACAAACCCTGTTGCAGGCAGCCAACTATTTTATCCGCATTGGCGGTGTAAATACCGATCAATGGCTTCCTCACTATTATGCCGCATGGTGCTTTGCACGCATCAGTCACCTGAACCATGATGAGGATATTTGTGATAAGTGGGTCGACAGGGCACAGGAAGAAGTCGATAAGGCCTTTGACATGGCACCCGGAAATGATGAGGTCCTTGTAATGAAAGCATTTGTACTGCAGGCCCGTATGAACATTAAGCCCTTGGTACGTGGTTTCCAGTTTTTCCAGGAAACCATGGACTATTTCGACAAGGCCACCGGTATCAATCCGGCCAATCCAAGGGCTTACCTGTGGAAAGGGGTAAACCTGCTTCACACTCCCGAAGCCTTCGGCGGGGGCAAGAAAAGCGGATGCCCGCTTGTAAAGGAAGCCATTGCCCGGTTTGAAGCAGTAAGCGTTACCGATCCCATTGCGCCGGCATGGGGCTTGGAGTACGCGAGGGAAGTGGTGAAGGGCTGTGACTAGGAGCCGTCATTGCGATGACCGGTTCCTACGGTCAGAAGCAATCTGCCTGCACAGGCAAAACATTAGAAAAAGCGGCGCCGATTTCTTGGTGAAGTATTTCCTGTGCGGGCAGATTGCTTCGTCGCAATACTTTAGGGTATAATTTAAAACATTATCAAGCTCCTATTAATGACAAATTTTCGTAATTCATTGTATACTAATGAATAACCCTGAAAGGGTTCAATTTGAATAACCGCGGGTGAAACCCGTGGTACGGTGAACGATGACAAACACAACTCTGAAAGAGTTGAATTATGCATAATTTAAATTGAACCCTTTCAGGGTTCTTGTCTACTGGCATCACAATCCACGGGTTTCACCCGCGGTTATTCAGATCTCGCTACTTCGTAGCTTTTATAAAAGCCCATGGTTGTCATATCATTGGGTGATCTTAATTAGGGTTGCTTACTACTAATGACGATATAATTCTTAACTTGCCGTATCATGCACCATAATAAACCTAAAAGTTTCAGTGACAGGTGGATCCTGGTCATCGGCATACCGCTGGTAGGTATCGGCTTTCCGTTCCTTTTCGGGGCCAGACCGTCTGATCCGAATTTCCTGAAATGGATGCTTGTTTCGAATGTTACATCCATAATTACCTGGTCATTTACACGGAATGTTGTAAGCCTGATCTGGCGTTGGTTTCAATGGGAAAAGAACCCGGCCCTTCATATTATTTTCGGATTGCTCATGATCCTCCTTTTCAGCTTGTTTTGTTCCCTGCTTATCTATTTCATGGCCCGCTGGGTATTCGGCTGGGGGCCTGAATACTGGCACAACATGCGGCCTATCCGTATCGGTGTTTTCATTGTCGTCGCTATAGTTCAGCTCATTCATGAAGCCATCCTGCTTTTCTTTAAGTGGAAAGAGCAACTTACAAGAGCTGCCGACCTGGAACGTGAAAATTTGCGATCGAAGTTTGATGCCCTGAAAAACCACGTGAATCCCCATTTCCTGTTTAACAGTATGGGGACGCTCGCTTCACTCATCCGCACCGATCCAGTAAAAGCAGAAAAATATGTAGCTGAATTTTCAGGTATTTACAGGTACTTCCTCGAAGTGAACAGCAATGACCTTGTAACGCTGGGTGAAGAACTGGCATTCATCGATTCCTATATGTTCTTGCAGAAAATAAGGTTCGGGGATGGCTTCGAATACAACAATTCGGTTGAAAAACGATTTCACCCGGCATTTATTCTGCCCCTTACCCTTGAACTGCTCGTTGAAAATGCACTCAAGCATAATAAAACGAATGTTACATCGCCTCTTAAAATTGATGTGTACGTGGATGAAAAACGGAACCTGCTTGTTGTGCGGAATAACTTTCAGCCACGAATTAATCCCGAAACGACGGGTACCGGTTTGAAAAACCTGGAAGAGCGTTATAAGAGTTTCGTCGGAAAGGATATTCATCATTTTACCGATGAAACACATTTTTGTGCCGAGATACCACTGATCGGGGAGGAAAAATGAGAACAGTCATTATAGAAGACGAACTGCCACAGGCTGAACAATTGAAAAGCCTTGTAAAGGAAGTCGATCCTTCCATCGAAGTGGTTGCTATTATTCAATCCGTTGAAGAAGCAGTTGAATTCTTTCAAAGAAATGCAATTGACCTGGTATTCCTTGATATTCACCTGGCCGACGGGTTGTGTTTTGAAATTTTCGACCGTATCACTCTCACTTCTCCTGTAATTTTTACAACTGCCTACGACCAGTATGCCATTGATGCCTTCCGTCACAATGGCATTGATTACCTGCTAAAGCCGGTAACGTTGCCCGACCTGAAAAAGAGTATTTCAAAATATAGGTCGTTTACCCGGCCTGTTGCCGATTATAATGAACTCATCAATTCTATCCGCAATGCGGCGGCAGGATTGAATATGCACAAAAAAAGGTTCATTTCGCGTTCAGGCAAAAAGCTTAAAATCATCCCAACTTCAGATATTGCTTATTTCTATGCGCTGGGTGGTGGTGTTTTTCTGAAGACTTATAAAAACGAAAACCTGCTTACCGATAAAAAAATGGAGGAACTTGAACAGGAACTGGATCCTTATGAATTTTTCCGCCTCAACAGGAAAGTGATTGCCAATGTTTCCTCCATCAGGGAAATGCTTCCGTATTCGAAAAGCCGTATAAAAGTAATCCTACAGCCCCCTTTTGAAGAAGACGTCATCATCAGCTACCAGAACGTGAAGGAATTTATGAGGTGGGTTAAGAAGTAAACCAGCTATACACAAGCCCCGCCAACCCGACCAATATCCCTGCCAATGCCAGTTTGCCCACAAACGGCAGTACAGCGGCTGAGAATATAAGCGACAACCAGGCCAGGGTTTTGGCTTTTCTTCCAGGAAGCAGTTTTATTCCTGCCGCTGAGCCTACGATATAGATGATGATTGCTGCGCTGCTGGGAATAAGGAGTGCCGTTTTCAGATCCACATCCAGGAAATAATAAATCCACAGCATGACCAGTGAACTGCCTGAAAGCATCAACAGGCTTCTGTCAGGAACAGAGGTTTTTGAATTTATATGAGTAAGCCCCCGCGGAAAGCTTCCGTCTTTTGCTGCTGCGTAGATGACCCTTGACATGCCTGCCGTATAAACATTCACGGTTCCAAAAATTATAAATACTGCTACCAATGATGTGGCTACGGCCCCATACCTGCCGAACAAATTTGAAAAAATAGCTGCAAAGGGTGCCACGCTGCTTCCTGCTTTATAAGCTTGTGTGCCAATGGTAACAACCGCCATGGCTATGTAAAGCAAACCGATCAGGATCACACTCCCCACAATACTCCGGTTAAAGTCGCGTTCAGGATTTTTAAATTCTTCCGCTACATTCGATACGTTTTCATACCCCAGGTATGACCAGAATATCAGTGCAGCTACAGTGCCAATCGGGAGTATGCCATGAGGAAAAAACGGATGGAAATTTTCGGCCTGTACTTTTCCGACTGAAATAAAAATGGCACCGGCTAACAGGAAAACAATCGAAACCACTACCACCAGCTGGATATTGCTGCTGAATTTAATGCCCCTGTAATTAATAATAAATGCAAGCAGTATGATCAGGGACGAAAAAACATACAGGCCCATCCTGCTGATAGGAAAGGCGAATGAAACATACGATGCAGCTATGAGCGTAGCTGCCGGTGCTCCGGCAACATACCAAAGGGCAATGAGCCAGGCCGTAATGGAAGAAATATGCGAACCGAAACTTTCCTTCGCAAAAGAATAAATGCCGCCTGATTCGGGGTTTCGGGCTGACAGCGAGCCAAAAGTGAATGCAAAGGGATAGCTTGCCACCGAAAGCGTTATCCAGGCTATCAATGAAGCTGGCCCTGCTACATGCGCGGCGAGCCCGGGCAATACAAGAATTCCTGAACCCAGCACAGAACTCACGTATAGTGCTATGGCATGCCTTAGCGTTATAGTTTTCTGAAGGTTAGCCGAAGTCATACTTTTAAATTATACAAAGATATCGAATTCCAGCCGTTTTAATTTTTGAAACTACGACCCCCGGCATACAAAAAACACTATAGCAGGAACCCTTAAAAATATTGCTTTTTAGCTTTTATGGTAAAACTTTTACCATCTGTGGTACCTGTTAAATAAAGCTCCGAGTTGCCGGGGTTCAGGTAGCCTGATATGTTACCTAATCCGTTGCCCGAACTAATTACATTGATATTATAAAACAGGTATCCGGGAACTTCCGATCTGCCTAAAACAGGGATGTTTCCTTCCTTAACAAACAATGACATCGTTCCACTCCATGTATGCTTGTACATAGTAACAACCACATTTGTCTGGTAGGTTACTTCACTGAAACTGAGAATTACTTCGTTATCCTTAACTTCATTTATCGTAAAATAATCATCAAACTTGTTGCCTGAAGATTGATAGGTTTCATTGCCAACAGTAATTTCAAAGGAATTGAATTTCCCTATATAAAAGGGTTTCTGCGGTCCTAATGCTTTTTCAATCCTTTCCTTATCAGCCAGGTACTTTTTATGATAGATATCTGTCAGAATAGTATTAATAGAATCACTTACCGGAGTCAGATCTGAATTGGCGAATGCAAATCGTCCATTATTCATGTCAAGAATGTAATATCCGTTTTCCCAATAAATGCTGTGAAAGTTGGCAGTAACCTGTTTGAATGTGCTGTCAAGAAGCGCATACGTTAATCTATCGTGATTTTTGGCAACCAGGTATTTGTAACATTCCGAAATACTTTCATAAACACCCGGATGAACAATCTCATTGAGCTTGTTATCATACACGATTAATTGATCATTGGCACGATTATAATACGTGATGTAATCAGGATTCGAGGAATTGTTGATATTTGCAAGGGTGGGCCTGTCAAGGGGGCCGCTGATGCCATATAAATCAGTCCCTTTCCCAAGGTTAATACTCCCTTCAACGGTATCAATAAGGACTCTCAAATCCGAATCAAATAACCCTTCGCGACCGTTGTATGCTTCCTCACTACTCATCGTTCGCACCAGGATAAAATCCGGCCCTTCCATGCTTGCAAAATCTATAGCATCTCCGAGATATTTCACCTTCCTGTTGTTCAGGTTTACATACGTGGAATAATAGTATCCGGATCCATTTTTGGTTTTTTGCCACCGATAGGCAATTCCCTTAAAATTTGACCATAAATCGATTGAATAATACCTGGGTTCAAGAATGAACTTGCCCGAGGGATCGATTATGCCCCAGGCAGCCTGACCTCCTTTAATTACCGGATAGGTATATAAATCGTCAAGTTCTTCGGTTTTTGCCAGTTTATTGTCAAATCCGCCTTCTTTATAAATGACCCTTATCACTCCATACCCATTTTTTAACCAAATCAGTGTGTCTACGGCATCTGTCTTTTCTACATCACCTGTAACAGGATTCAATTGCAGTATGTACTTATTTTTAATTGCAGGCTTTTTTTCCTGGGCAAATGAACCAAAACAAAGAATCAGTGAAATTGTAAAAATGATTACTTTTTTCATGATGAATTCAGAATGAGATAGTTTAATTAATCGGAAGCCCCTGGTAACCTTTTGGAACGGGACTTTCAGTTATTTTTATAAAAATAAAAGAATTTTTTTCTCATCATACCATTCATAATTAATATCATGATCAGAAATTTTAACCCATTCTTAACATACTTTAAAAATTCCTTTCATCATTATCGGAGTAAATTTGTTATCGTAATTAGAAACCTTAATTGTTAATAGAAATGGCAACCACAACTAAAGCACAACCGAAAAGCAAACAGGCAAATACTAATAAAAACCAGGATAGCGGAAATTCCCTGAACAAAAGCAACAGGCCTGCCAATAAGAAAACTCCCAGCGAAGAAGAAATTCGTGAGAAAGCCCAGCAAATCTACAACGAGAGAATGGTAAGAGGCGAATACGGCACTGAACTTGACGACTGGCAAAGGGCGGAAGAGATTCTGATGAACGGGAAATAATTTTATCGGGTGTTGTAGAGACGCACGGCGCGTGCGTCTCTATGACAACACATTTTCACAGAGATACCACAGAGTTTCACAGAGTTTCACAGAGAAAAAATCTGTTTTCTCTGTGGTTCTCTGTATCTGCTCAGTGGTTTTCTGTGTAATTATGGCAGGAAAAACAAGCCGTCACTAGTAGCTTGACAAATCTGGCCGCTGCAATTGAATTGCCCCGGACTTCAGGCCGGGGGTATGCAATATCATAAATAACCCGTCTAATGCCTCTGTTTAGCAGAGATGGCTAAAGCCATTGACATGATGGTACTCAAAGAATAGTATCCCCGGCCTGAAGTCGCGGGGCAACTGAAGAGTCACCAAATCGTAAATCGCAAATCGTAAATCCTAAATCGTAAATCGTAAATCCTATTCATATCTCAACGCTTCCACAGGGTTGCGGCGGGCGGCTTTCCGGGATTGAAGCGAAACAGTTGCCAGTGCAATGATTATTGTAACTGCACCTGCAACAATGAATATCCAGCTGTCAAGCGATTTCTTATAGGCAAATCCCTCCAGCCACTTATGCATTCCATACCAGGCAAGAGGCATGGCTATGACGAAAGATATTAGGATCCATTTAATGAAATACCAGTTGAGCATGATCAGGATTTGAGCCACCGTGGCACCGTTTATTACCCTGATCCCGATTTCTTTGGTACGGCGCTGGGCGGAAAGCAACGACAACCCAAGCAGGCCCATACAGCTTATAAATAATGCCATAATTGTGAAAAGCGAAAGCAACCTGGCCTGTAACAATTCCTGCATATAAACATGATGATAAATAGCGCTTACCGGGCGATATTCAAAAGGATGCTCAGGAAACATTTTTTTCCAAACCCTTTCCAGATCCGATAAACCTTTATTTTCCATTCCGGGCTCAAAGGATATGATAAAATTGATCAGCCAGTAATCGCTCCTTTTGAACATCACAATCGGTTCCACTTTTTTTCTGATTCCTGAAACATGAAAATCCTCAACCACACCAATGATTTTTCCTGCAGGTAATTTCATGCTTTCATCTTCAAATAAAAGTTTAAACGATTTTCCGATAACCTCTTGCGGATCACTATATCCAAGCCGTTTGACAGCTGACTTGTTAATCATATATTCCCCTGAACCCTCATTGTCGGTGTTGGTAGGTGAAAAATCATCACCTGCAAGAAAATCCAGGTTAAACGCACTGGCAAACGAATAATCACAGGGTAAAATGCCGATCCGGTTGGCATCCGTTTCCTTATCGCTTTTCCTGTAATCTTCCATTTCGAAAGCAAACATATCGTTGGCTTCACCACCCGGGGGATCAAGCATGGCCGTGACTGAACGTACAGAGTTATATTTCAGGAGCTCCTGTTTGAAAATTCCGAATTTTGCCTGTACATTGCTGTGCACATCTTCCATACAGATCATATTACCGGCATCGTTGCCCATACTTTCTTTTAAGGCAAAACGCGTCTGACGCGACATTACAATTACCGATACGATAAGGGTAGTTGATATGGCGTACTGAACAACGATAAGACTTTTGCTTATCCCTTTCCGGTAACCGTTTGATTTTTTACTGAAGGTTGATCCCGACTGGATCCGGTTGAACTCATGTTTCAGCAAAATCAGCATGGACATGCATACACACAGCAGCGCAAACAATACTGTGATAACGATTACCACGCCGACACTGCCTTTAAACAGGTTCAATGCGAAATATTTTAAAAGTAAAACCCGGGCAAAGAAGCACAGGATGCTTCCCAGGCAAACTGACAAGCCAATGATGATTAATCCCTCAACCAGGTAATACTTAATCCTGTTAAACCCGGAAGATCCGAATACCTTGCCGATCTGAAGAAAACGGTCGCTGTATACCGCCATGCCAAGGTTCAGGTTAACATAATTGGTGAGGGAAATAAACAAAAGGATAAGTGCTGCCGCCGCAAGTGTTATAATGACAAAAATGTTTCCATTGGGCTCAATCTCCCTGAGCTTATCCGAATGAAGGTGAATATCGGCAATGGGCTGTAAATGGCCTAGCATTGTATCAGGTTTACCCAATTGCATTTTATAGAATTTGGGAAACCCGTTTACAATATCGGATGGTTCCGTTCCCGGGCGAAGCAATAAATAGGTCCATGCCCAGCCGTTAAATTCACCTTTGTCACCGGGAGTGGCAATGAATTCCGGGTGAAGATGACTGTTCTGCGGGAAATCCTGCATGACCGCTTTAACCGTAAAATCCACATTTTTGCCATAAAACTGCCCGGATGGCAAGGTAAGCGTTTGACCAACCGGGTTTGATTTTCCGAATACCTTAGTGGCGAACGTTTCTGAAATCACCAGGGAGGCCGGATCATCCAGTATTTTACCGACATTACCACTCAGCAGTTTAACATCAAAAACATCAAAAAAAGTGCTGTCGCACAGAAATGCTTCATTCACCCGAATGAACCTGTCATTGTGTTTCAAGACCCCACCCCTCACCGGCACCAGGCGTGCATAATTTTCAATCCCGGGAAAATAAGACGCCATGGCCGGGATATAGTCAGCAGTAAAAATGCGGGCAAAATGCTTTCCTTCGAAAATTCCCGGGTTTGTAACCGTAAATCGGTATATGCGGTCGGATTGCCTGTGATACCGGTCAAATGATAATTCGTTGCGGATATACAGGAGGATCAGGATTATACCTGTCAATGCCAGGGCCAGTCCTGCTATTTTTACCAGGTTAAGGAAAGGCCTTTTAAAGAGGTTTCTTAATGCAAAGGTGATATTCATGAAAGTATTCAGCCCGGTAATTTGCAGGCTAAAATGTATACACGGATGATCAACTCACCGTTCAATGGTGACCGGAAATTTTCAATCTAAACAAAGATGATTGTAAACTTCCACCAGGATCAAAAAGTTTTTGAATTTTCTCAAATCCGGATTTTTGGCGATCTCCTGCTCAATGGCGGGACAATCGCCAAAAAATTCAGAGAATACATTTTCATAATTTTCTTTTTCAACCTTAATTGGCCTTACTCCGTTTTTTGATACAAAATAACTGGAATACCTTGTTTTGCTTTCAAGTACATTGTATGAAACTTTAAAAACAGGGCCAACTGTCAATCCTTCTTTTTTGGAATACCTGAATTCAATACCATCGAATTCCGACGTTACTTCGGAAACTTCATTAGTCATTACTGTACTGCTGCGGTTTTGATACACAGCAATTTTACCGTTTATCATGCAGTTAAAAAAAACGGGGCTGCCTTTCTTCATGGAAGGCATGCTCAGATAATGTTCCTCCGGCATTTCAGCTGAACTTTCAAAATCGACAGGAAAAACAACAACTTCTGATACATCCGAAGCGGAATAGATAACCGGTGAACCTTCGTCGGGGATGAATTTTATTTCTGTCGGGTTGTTTTCAACATATTTCATCCTCCAGTTCACCCTGCCGTGCAGAGTATCCCCGTTATGAAGGATCACCAGACCTTCACCGGCAAACGGGTTTACGGGACTATCGAACTGGGCAAAAGTGCTCAAAGAAAACACCAGGCAAAGAAAAACAGCCGGCAAAACAGGTTTATAACGTATTTTCATCGGGTTTACTTAGTTGTTTAATAACGTATGGGAATTATCTATTGTTCAGTCGCAGCAAGTACAGGCGCTTTTACCTGTTAATCAGTATTTTCCCGGTTTGAGAGTATTCATTGGTCATCAGCCTGAAGATGTATGTTCCATTCGGGATTTCACGAACAGAAACAATTTCAGAATGAACCGTTTTATTCATTACCAGTTTTCCTTCAAGGGTATATAATTGCAGCCGGGCACCATCGGTTACCCCGTCAATAATGATGTAATCTTTTGAAGGATTGGGGTAAATCTGAATTTCAGGGCTTTTAATTTCGGATGTTTTGGTTTGTATGGCCGAATAATACGATTGTATGTGCATAAGCGGTTGCCATGATTCACCAGACCATGAATAGGTTACCTGGATGAGCTGATTTCCCGACTGTGTATAAGAATATTCATACTTGTAAAATTCGTCCCATTGAGAATCGTTATAAATATACTGATTAACCACTTTACCATCCTCGGGGTATTCGTATTCAAAGCGCAGATAGTCTTTCCATTGGTCTTCTTCATATTTAAGGAACAGGCTTACTGTATCTCTTCCTGAATCGTCGAAGTAATGCACCGTTTTTTCAGCAGGGCTCCAGGGAGAATCGTTACCGGTACGCTCATAATTAAGCAAAATGGAGTCTTTTCCGAAAATATTAAGCGACAAAAGACTTTTTTCCGCAGTATCCCAACGGCTAAGGTCTATATTCCAATTACTGCTTGTCCAGGCTGTTTGTACACAAGCTTCATTCCAGACAGATTCTTCCAGATTGTACTTTTCCCATTCCCTGCTGACGGTATTAAACTCATAAAGTATACTTCTGAGTTTGTTCCCCCGTTCATCAAACAAGGCATCCTCCTTTTCAGTTGTATCCCAAATGAAAGTTTCGGCATTATAACCTTCACCAATAATCATGTAGGGATAACCATCTTCATCATAAAAATAGGAATCCCTCCAGGAAGGCACCCAATGGTCGGTTTTCCAATTCGAACCCACACGCTGTAATTTTTTGCCGTTCGAATCATAGATGTAAGACTGTTTGCTTGAAGGTTTCCAGTTATCGCCCCCAAGAAAACTGCTCCAGATCATACTGTCGAGCTGCTCTTCCCCGTTTTGTGTTGGTTGCAACGGGATAGCATTTTTAGGATTCTGTGTTTTTGCCGGATAAATAAACAGCAATGAAACAAATAGAGAAAGCAATACTTTCATAATGGAAGGATTTAGGAATTAATATTTATAAGAGTTCGAATTGGCTTCGTGACCAGGTGGACAATTACCGGTTCAGCCTGAGTTTGCCTGCCTGCAGCCTTGTATCGGCCACAAGCTTGTAGTAATAAATGCTTTCCCCGAGATCTTTAATTGAAAGCTTTTCCTTATCCGAAACCTCACTGATGAGTACCATCTTACCGATCATATCGAACAACTTAAAAGTCGAAGGTTCTGAAATACCTGTTTCTATAATGATATAATCGTCGGCAGGGTTAGGATAAATCTTTAATTCCATGGATTAAAGGTAAATATTTTTAACAATTATGTAATTTTATTTAGAATTTTCAAAAACCTGATATACACTGTTATGATAAAACTGATTCTGCCTCTTATTTGCCTTATGCTCCCTTCCACGGTTATTTCACAACCAGTTGTAATACCTTTATGGGAAAAGGGTGCCCCGGGATTTGAAAACCGTAAAAACATTCCCGAGCAGGCGAAAGACTACTGGGTTAAAAGCATCAACAATCCTTCACTTACCGTATTTCTTCCCCCTGAAGGAAAATCTAACGGTTGCGCTGTAATTGTTGCACCGGGTGGAGGTTTCCGTGAACTTGTTTTTCATGCCGAAGGCGAACAGGTGGCCGAATTCCTGAATCCCCTGGGTGTTACTGTGTTTGTACTGAAATACAGGCTTCCCAATGAAGAGGGTTCACCCTATTCGATTCAGAATGTTCAGCAGGATGCTTACAGGGCAGTAAGACTGGTGAGGAGCAGGGCATCGGAATTCCAAATTGATCCAAATCGTTTAGGTATACTTGGTTTTTCAGCAGGTGGTGCCGTGGTGATGATGGTGGCATTCGACAAAGGCGACGGTGATCCGAAAGCCGCCGATCCGGTTGACCGGCTAAACGGAAGGCCAAATTTCCTGATGATGGTGTACCCGGGCGGAGATGCGCCTGCTGTTGTACCTGCCGATACGCCGCCTGCTTTTATGATCTGTGCCAATGATGATGAATACAATTGTGACGATGTAACTTTTGATTTGCTGGATAAATTCAGAAAAGCCAGTGTACCTGTTGAAGCTATATTCTTTGCCCGGGGCAAACATGCATTTAATATGGGCGACCGGTCAGAATACGCTGCCATCCGGAATTGGCCGCAACGGATGGCTGAATGGATGAGCGACAGCGGGTTTATGCAATAAGGAATCAGGGTTTGATATCAAAATAACGGAGCCCGATGACTGTTACCATTGATGAGGCAAGGGTAAGAATCAAAAGCACCCGGCCTGCCCTTTTCCAGGAAAACTGCTGATCCTTGTTGAATGAGTGAAGCCAACCGGCACAAACGGCACCTGAAAAAGCCACCAGCCATGCGATCCCAATTTCGGGCTGATTCTTGCCTAAAAAATATTCTTTGATTGTGGGTAGCGTATTGCGGATAAAAACATAAACAAAAAGATCCAGGATCCAGCTGAATACAACAAGGTATACTCCAAGCCACATGCCGTCCCTTACAGGACTGACTGTTTTGATATACCTGAAATAAACCAAATGTGATAGTAAAAAGACCCCGGCAATGTCATTGAAATTAATGATGAGGTAATACAGGATCAGTCCCTTTTCACTGAAATAAGTAAGACCATTGATCTTTTCAACCGGAAAAGCAAACCACAGGTAGAAGCCAATTATGCTTAATACCGAATAAACCAATATTACAACCATCGACATGAAGGCGAATTTTCTCAACGGGGAACTTTTGGTTCCGTGATTTGAAAGCTGTTCCATTGGAAAGGTAGTATAAAATTGATACTCAAATAAAAGACGAATGAAATGAAGGATTGATGCGTTAAAAAGAAAAATTTTTCGGTACGATTAAATCAACTATCTTAACATGTTATCTGAATTTTACCTCTATGGTTTCTGATTATTTATACCGTGTGCTTGTAGCTTCAATCCTGGTTTCAGGCGGATTTATAACGGCCCTGGCGCAGGACTCCTACGATTACCCTCTTAAAATTTCTGAAAACAACAGGTACCTGACTGACCAGGACAACCGGCCATTTTTCTGGTCGGGGGATGCTGCCTGGTCTCTAATCGCCCAGCCCGACAGTGCGGATGTGAATTTTTACCTTAACGACAGAAACAAAAAGGGATTTACTGTTCTGTTGGTAAACCTGATAGAACACAAATTCTGTTCGCATGCCCCTTCAAACTATTATAACGAACCTCCTTTCACAGGAAAGCCTTTTTCGACGCCCAATGAGGATTATTTCGCATTTGCAGATTTCGTGATAGGATCTGCAGCAAAACGCGGTATGATTGTTTTATTGTGCCCTGTGTATTTGGGATACAATTACAGCGATGAAGGATGGGCTTCAGAGGTGAAGGCAGCCTCAATTCAGGAAATGAAGTCCTGGGGTGAATACCTTGGGCAAAGGTATTCACGCTATCCTAATATAATATGGTGCATCGGTGGAGACGCCGATCCTTCGCCTTTAAAAGACAAGCTTATTGAAGTGGTAAAAGGCATCCGTGAATCTGATACGATACATCTATTTACCTCTCACAATCAACCCGAAGGAGTTCCCTCTGATTTATGGAACGGATCGGAATGGATGCGGATAAATAATGTGTATTCCTATGATAAACCGATTTACAGGCTTTGCAAAAAGGCTTATGAAATGACACCGGTGATGCCCTGGTTCATGATGGAATCGGCTTATGAAAATGAGCATAATTCAACGCCTCAGCAGCTAAGAGCACAGGCATACTGGCCGGTGTTATGCGGCAGCATGGGACATATTTTTGGCAATTGCCCGATATGGCATTATTCATCCGTTACCAATTATTGTGAACTGGTGGATTGGAAAACGCAACTTGATTTGCCGGGTTCTGTCAGTATGGATTACCTGCAGCGACTGTTCAGATCAAGGCCCTGGAATCTGCTGGTTCCGGATTTTGAGCATAAAGTTGTTGTTAGCGGGTACGGCGATTGGGGAAGTGAGAATTATTCGACAACAGCTATAACGGCTGACAGTAGTTGCATGATTGCTTATATTGTATCGGATTCGGATGTGACAGTTAATATGGAAGCTGTTTCGGGTAAAATGGTAAAAAGCTGGTGGTATAATCCGGAAACAGGTAATATCATAAGCAATGAAGAGATTGGTACTACCGGTCTCCATGTATTTAAGAAACCGACAGAAACTGACTGGGTCCTGGTGATTGATGATGCCGCTGCAGGCTACGCGCCGCCAGGTACACAACGAGTTTTTTAGAGAAATCAACCAAGGCTGATCACCGAGTCTTTTTCAATGTAACCGGCCAGTGATTCGTGAATGATCTGGTTCCAGCCGGCTTCAAAATTGACGCGGTTAAAATCCACATTATCCTGTGGAAACGACTCCAGTCCTTCATGTTTCAGACTCAAACGGCTTTCCCCGTTATCATTTTCTATCGCAAAAGTGACCAGTGAATTGCCCGGGTATCCATCATACCGCCATGTATAGGAAAGTTTCCGTTCAAAAATGACCTCAGTTACCCGGCAGATGTGAAGGTATTGCCGTCCCTCTTCCGGTCCGCCATAAAACCGGAATTCAAATCCGGCATTCGGTTTGAATCCCGGAATGTCGAAATACCACTTTTGTATTTCAGATTCGTCGGTAAGGATTTTCCACAATTTCGAAGGGTGAATAGTGAACGTCCGTTCAACAGTAACCGGTTCAGGAATCATGATATTAAAAATTTAACAATACACCAACCGGATTATAACCGTATTGTTCAATATATCCTGAAATCGCTCAAACTCTGACAGATCGCTTTCAGGTTTTCGCTCACCTCTCACCTCTCATAACTCTGCCCTACTCCTTACTCCTTACTCCTTACTCCTTACTCCCTACTTCTTATACTCCCCTCTCAGCACGCTCCTTACCAATACTCCTGAAGGATTGAGCATATCAATGGGCCAGCCGCCTTTGGCATCAGCACCGGGTTTAAGAGCTGCAGAGGATTCTTTTTTATCACAGATCGACCATGTACACCAGCTGATCTGGTTTTTGTCAAGAAAATCCCACCATTTTTCCGATTCTTCATAGTTAATAGCGCCATTACCATTGGCAAACACAGTGCCATATTCACTTACAAACAATGCCACACCATTGTCAAGCGCCTTCTGTGCTTTATCCCTCAGTTCCTGTTTGTGGGTGGATGCATAATAGTGCAGCGAATAAGCAATGTTCTTACCTTTTATAGGATTCAATGAGGCTTCATCCACGTCCTGCGACCAGGTTTTGTTTCCGCATACGATCAGGTTATCCTTATCGTATTTACGAATAGCCTTAATAACCGCTTCATGATATGGCTTGATGGAATCGGCCCATGAAACGTTGTTCAACGGCTCATTATAAGGCTCATAAATGATATTGGGGTACTTGCCGTATTTTTGGGCTATATACGTAAAGAATTCGATGGATTTCGCCGTATGACGCTGGGCATGGTGGTCGTGCCAGTCAACAAGAATGTACATTCCCAGTTTTATTGCAGCAGTCACTGCAGAATCGACCTTAGCTCTTTCCCTGTCGGGATTGGTAAGGTACCCGCCGTATTCAACAGCCATAGCAGCACGGGTAAGCGTACATTTCCAGTCGTCACGCAGCCATTTGATGCAGCTGTAATTGTAATATTTACCTATTTCCTGGCTCCAGAAAAGAGACATTCCTTTAAGCTGAACAGGATTACCGTTTTTATCCACCACCTTATTGCCTTTTACACCAAGATGGCCGTATTTTTCAACGGCAGTTTGAGCCAGCACACCGTTATGATCCATAAGGAAAAAGAATGCGGCAAGGATTGAAATAATGCAGGCTTTCTGCAGGAATTGCGGGGTTTTCATATTGTGAGTATTTGAAATTTTGTAATTCAAATATAACAAATCCCTGCAAAACCGGGTGATTAAACTTTAGTCATGGCCGGCTGGTTTGCATTTACAACCGTCCTACTCATTTCTTCCTTTGCTATCCTTATCATTATTTCAGCACACCGATCAACATCTTCCGTTGTGGTTTGCCATGAAGAAATGCTGATCCTCATAGCCGACTGGTTGTGCCATTTGGTACCTCCGCACCAGCATGTGCCTTCTTCCTGTATTCTACGAATAATCCGTGAATTATCTTCATCGTTACCAAAGGATACCATCACCTGGTTAAGGACTACGTCATTCAGTATTTCAAACCCTGCGTTTTTCAGTTTTTCAGCAAACAGGACTGCTGCATCGCAACTGCTTCTGATCAAATCAGCCACTCCTTTTTTACCCAATCCTCGTAATGCAGCCCAAATTTCAGTTCCACGGGCACGCCTCGACATTTCAGGAACGAAAATCGAAGGATCCCTGCTTCCATCCTGGATGAGGTATGAGGCATTCTGGGTCATGGCAGCTGTAAGCGATTTTGTATCTTTAACAAAAGCCAGTCCGCTGTCATAAGGTGTATTCAGCCATTTGTGGGCGTCTGTAGCCCATGAATCCGCTTTTTCCAGGCCAGCAGTGAGGTTTCCCTTCTCCGGA
Organism: Bacteroidales bacterium; assembly: GCA_035299085.1. NCBI lineage: Bacteria > Pseudomonadati > Bacteroidota > Bacteroidia > Bacteroidales > Bacteroidales bacterium. Next base: position 47,735 of record DATGXG010000019.1, read on the forward strand.
AGAGTCAGTGCCCACAGCCCGAAAGCCCCGTCAACATGCACCCAGGCATCATACTGATGAGCAAGGTCGCAGATCTGGCCGGCAGGATCAAACGCTCCTGTGTGTATATTTCCCGCCTGCAGGCAAACTATTGCAGGACCATGAAGTTTCGGAAAACAGTCGGGTCGCATTCTTCCCTGGCTGTCACAGGGAACCCTGACAACCCTGTTTCTTCCCAGTCCAAGGTGACTCAGCGCCTTAAACAGGCTCACATGCGCTTCTTCGCCTACTACTACAGTCAATGGAGGAGCTCCGTATAATCCGTTTTCCTCCACATTCCACCCTTCCCTTGCCAGAACAGCATGCCGTGCTGCAGCCAGGGCGGTGAAATTAGCCATGGTGGCACCGGTAACAAATCCCACTTCGGTTTCCTTTGGCAAATGAAGTAAATCAATGAGCCATTTCCTGCTAACCCTTTCGAGAGCAGAGGAAACAGGGGATAAAATCTCAAGACCTGCATTCTGATCCCATACTCCCGCCATTAAATTTGCTCCCAGGGCAGCAGGAAGTGTTCCCCCGACAACAAAACCAAAAAAACGACCACCGGTATTGAGCATCGTTGCAGGGGATCCCAGCGAATGGAGTTCCTTCAGCACATCGTGTGCATCAAGCGGATCATTTTGAAGTTCTGCATCCAGCTTAGACAGATTTTTCAATGCTTCAGCACCCGGAGCTACGCTCCTGGAACCGGCTGTTTTAATATAGTCTTTTGCATTTTCAGAAAACAAATCGATTATTTCTGAATACTTCCGGATTACCTGTTCCTTTTTCATATAAGTTGATTTGGTTTAACGGCCATTTGAAAATTCAAAAAGGATAACAATTGAGACTAAAAAAGGTCGGAAGTTGTTACTATTGTTAAACACAAGGCACCGTAAAGCCTTAGGCTTTGCCCATAGCCGTCAACACTCGCACATGTCAAATCCAACCGCTAACGCGAGTAGCATTATAATCACCTGTTTTCCAAATAGTACCAACTTTAATGCTTTCAGCGAATTACTATTTTTCCGCTGAAAACATCATTCCCCATATGCAATTGATACAGGTATAATCCGTGCGATAAATACGAAACCGGAATGGAATAACCGGAAGTAACCAGCTGCTGCAACATTCTTTTCCCATTCAGATCATATAGCTCAAAAATCGCCGGTGTAGTTGAATCTGTTAATTTAATCTGAATGCATTCACTGGCAGGGTTTGGGAAAACAATCAAACCGGAATTCACAACGTTGTTGTTTTTGGTGGATTCACCTTCATAGTAGTTTTGATCCTGAAAAACCGGCACCCATTTATCCAGGCTGGTATCCCAACTAAACCATGTGCTCAATACTGTTTTGCCATTGGTGCCGGGTATATATTCTGTCCGTGCGACTTCCTGCCAATCCCCGTCAATCCATTTGTAGGTTGTCAGTGAAGTTCTGAATCCGTTTTCATCAAATTCGCTGTGGTCAATAAATTCTGTTTCCCCATAATTATGATAGGCAATAAGGGTATCATTCCCATTCTCATCATAATAATAATCATATGTATACCAACTCTCCCAATTGCTACCGGATGTGTTCCATTTGAAGTATTCGCCTGTTGAATCTTTGCCCGAACTGTTCATCTTCATTCTGCACAGATAACTGGAATCCCATGCAGAAGCCTGTGCATTCCAGTTAAATGTAATATACGTGATCTCATCTCCGGATTCATTATAATCATACTCACCTTTCATGGCATGATACCATTCATGATTTGCCGGATCCCAGCTATCATAAACCCAACTGTAAATGGCATTATTAATATATAACCGGGTATAATTCGATACCGTATCCCACTTGTCTGTGGCCGGATTGAGCGCGAAACGGAATTCCGATGTCATATTTCCATTCGCATCATAGCTATGATATGTATGAATCATTTGTTGCCAGGATATGGCTACAGTATCCCAATAAAATTGCATCGTTTCGGTCTTTCTTCCATTCTCATCATATGAAAATACCAGTTTGGAAGAAGGCATCCAGGTATTTTGTTTCTGAACGCGTGATATAGTGCTGTCCGGATTGTCATTAGATTCATTTGCAGTTTTGTAAGGAGAGAGGGTCTGTGTCTTTACCGGAAATGAAAGCAACAGAAGTACAGAAAAAAGGATTATTGGTTTCATAGTTTTTGAGATATGGGGATTTAAAAATATAAAAATTTTTAAAGCTCCCCACTTTCAAATCTCTCAATCATTTCACCTGCAATACTAATTTCCGAAGGAGAATGCTGCGGCAGTGAACCGCGTTCAAACCACGCCGCGCCGGCGATCTCTTTTTCATCAATAGTTATAGGCCGGGTATCGTCAGCCTCTGCAATAAAACCAATCATCATGGAACCCGATAACGGCCATGGCTGGCTTTTGTAATACCGGATATTGAACACATCAATCCCGACTTCCTCCTTTACTTCCCTTACAACCGTTTCTTCTAGCGATTCGCCAATATCGGCATACCCGGCTATAAGCGAATAGAACCCTCCCCTGAAATTTACTCCTTTAGCTAACAGTATTTTATTTCCACAAATTATGGCCACTATGATCGCGGGTGATATCCGCGGGTAAACTGTATTTTTACATTCAGTGCAAACCAGTGCTCTTTCATCGGTTTTATGCGACATAGAAGATCCGCATTTCCCGCAAAATTGGTTTTGATCGTACCAGTGCATAATTTGATGCGCCACAAGTGAAGCCCATGCAATTTCTTTTTGCCGGGCTGTACGAAAGAATGTCATTTCATAGAAAACAAAACTTTCATCCTCCGGCAATACAGAATCCCCGGCCAGGTAGCACCTCGAGTTGTCAAGTGAAAATAAATATACAGCGGATTCTAAGGTACCCTTGAAATATTTTTTGGTGGGTATCTCCAACTCATCGCCGGTTTGTCTCAGCAAAATTTTATCATTTCTGAAAACGAATATAAAATCATTGTCATTGGTTGCAATTGCAGCTTCTGTGAATCGGTTGTTTAAAAAATGCGGGTAGATGTCCTGGATCATGTATTGATGCTTTCAGTTTTTACAAAATTAATATCTTCCTCTTTTTAAGCTATTTTTCATGTACAGAACAATTTCAACAAACAGAGGTTATTTAGATATTTATTGCAATTTTGTGGTATTCAAACATCATTCAAATCCGAATTTATGCAAAGGAATATTACGGGCATTGCCCTCGGTGCATTGCTAATTGTATCAGTTTCCCTGTCGGGCCAGACCAGGGAAAGAAGTAAGATCGATCCGAAATACACCTGGAACCTGGCTGAGATTTATCCTACCGAAGCGGCATGGACAGCAGCCAAGGATGAAGTGGTAAGTAAAATCCCTGTTTTAAAGTCTTATAAGGGAAAGCTGGGTTCATCCTCTCAAACCCTGCTCGAATTCATGAATACCTATTTCGATTTCTATAAGTTATATAACCGGGTATATTCGTATGCATCCATGAAATCGGATGAGGATCTTGGCAACAACAATTATCAGTCGATGATCCAGATTATGCGCCAGGTAGATCCCCTGATCGGGGCAGCCACAGCCTATTCAAGGCCTGAACTACTCTCCGTCGGAAAGGAAAAAATTGACAGGTTTGTTGCTGAAAATAAAGGATTAGCTGTTTACCGGATGTACTTTGATGACCTTTTCAGACAGCAGAAACATATGCTGTCAGAACCTGAGGAAAAAATCCTAGCTCAGGCTTCGGCAGTACTTAGCGCACCACAAAGCATTTTCAGCGTATTCATTAACAATGACCTTCCATATCCCGAAGCGATACTGTCAACAGGTGACACGGTGCTTGTCAATATTGCCGGATATAACAAATACAGGGCATCGCCGGTACGATCCGACCGGGAACTGGTTTTCAGAACTTTCTGGTCGACTATGCAGAAATTTGAATCCACGTTTTCAGAGCAATTGCTCGGCGGTGTTAATGCCAATATTTTCATGGCCCGTTCCCGCAATTATGAAACAGCCCTGGAAGCCGCAGTAGACCGTTATAATATACCACCGACCGTTTACCGGAAACTTATTGAAAACGTAAATAAGAACCTGCCTGTTTTCTACCGTTACCTTGAACTGCGGAAACGGCTTCTGGGCGTTGACACGTTGAAATACTCGGACATTTACGCCCCGGTTGTGGGCAAAATTAACCTCGAATACAGTTTCGACCAGGCAAAGGATCTTATCGTAAAATCGCTCTCGCCATTGGGACCGGATTATCAATCTATAATCGCAAAAGCGTTTAATGAACGATGGCTCGACGTGTATCCTACCCCGGGTAAAAGATCAGGCGCTTATTCAAACGGATCGGTGTATGACGTGCATCCTTATATGCTGCTTAACTTTAACGGGCAATATACCGATGTAAGCACAACGGCACATGAACTGGGCCACACCATGCAGAGTTACCTGTCGAATAAAAACCAGCCTTACCCGCTTGCCGATTACCCGATTTTTACTGCCGAAGTCGCCTCCACATTCAACGAGGTCCTTTTGAATGATTACCTGGTTAAGAACATCACGGATGACAATACCCGCCTTGCTTTGCTGATGAGCAACCTCGACAATTTCAAGAGCACCCTGTTCAGGCAGACCCAGTTTGCCGAATTTGAGCTGGCTATCCATGAGCTTGCTGAAGCCGGCAAGCCATTGACAAGTGATGTGCTGAATGATACATATGGTGCGATTATCCGAAAGTATTACGGTCACGATAAAGGTATCTGCATCATCGATAAACTTTATAATAACGAATGGTCATTCATTCCTCATTTCTACTATAATTTTTATGTTTACCAGTATGCCACTTCATTCACCGCGTCAACAGCCCTGGCAGGAAATGTAATTAATGGCGACAAGGCAAGCACTCAGAAATACCTGGCTTTCTTATCGGCAGGCGGATCGAAATACCCGATTGACCTGTTAAAGGACGCCGGTGTGGATATGACAACCGATATCCCATTCTCCAAAACCATTGAAATGATGAATAAAACAATGGATGAGGTGGAGAAGATACTGGATAAGAAGTAGAAATCAGTATTCGGTATTCCGTAATCGGTATTTTCAGTTCGGCTTAGGCTGTGCCAGGCGAAGGCTGTGACTTCGTCTCAGTTCGGCTAAGGCTCTGCCTTAGTCGATTTTATCTATGCAGGCTATGCCTGCATCAAGTATAAAAGCCAGGCTGAGCCTGGCAGGATATGTTCGACTAAGGCAGAGCCTTAGCCGAACCAGGTCTGAACGAAATCTCCGCTCAGAATGACTACTGCTTTACGTATACCTCAATATTCAGCCGGTTCACGCCTTTTTCAGGAATGACTTCCATACCTTTCTGAATGAGGGTATCGTTTTTAACGGTCACAACGAAGGAGAAATCATGCCCTTCCCAGCCCCTGTCGTTGCAATACTCGAGATGTTCGGTATACAGGCTGTCCTTTAGAGTATAAGCACCTCCGCCTGCCACAAAAACAGCTGATGAATCGGCCCCATGGTTCAGATCGTGCTGCAGGAAAGCAAAGTGATCATCATTGATAATCTTAATGAATGATACGCCGGTTGTATATTGAGTCACCGTTGTATCACCGTTTTCAATGAGTGTGCCGGATAACAGTTTCCAGGTGCCGTTAAGGACTGAAGTCTGTTTAGTTGATTCAGATTTGGGGTCGCAGGATACAAGGATCAGGCAGCATGCAAGAAATGACAATACGGTTTTCATGGCTCGGGTTTTTTGTGAAAATAGGAATAAAACCAATGTCTTATCCTATCCGGCTCAACTTTGTATTCAATCCGTTGCTTTTAATCCGGTTGATATATTTGAATATCAACTGATCGAATAAAACAATAACAAATACGGATGCCAGCAATACTACAATCAGCTGCTTGTATTTCATGCCGAAGCCAATGATTTGCTTCACCAGTTGGTTTTGTCCCATCCAATACAGAACACCAGTTAGTATTCCCAGGCTTCCTGCCACAATACCTGTTTTTGCTGACAATTCAATCACAAGTTCACGCCACATCAACCTTCTTTCAATTTTCCTGATTGTGGCTTCAGCCAGGGAAGAAGGAATTTTATAACCGGGATCCGATCCCAGTGCTTCCCTGATCAGGGCATTCATTTCAGTGTTTGAATACGGTTCGGTTTTCATATTCTTTCCTTAAAACTGGTTCATAATTTCTGCAATGTCAGGCACAGCCTGTGTGAGAATTTGCCTCAGCGAGTCACGGCCCCTGCTGATGTAACTTTTAACAGTGCCTTCCGGCATACCGGTAATAATAGATATATCCCTATATGAATGATCATCCAGGTGAAACAGGGTAATTACGGTTCTGAATGCCGGTGGCAATTTTTCAATAGCCGATAACAGCAATTTGTTTAAATCCTCATGCTCATTTGTAGCGAACTCGGATTTTATGTTCTGAACGGCTTTAAAGTCATTCTCAATATCGGTGTAAATCGAATTCAGTTTTTTCTTTCTCAGGTAATCCACACAAACATGGTGCGCAATGGATCCTATCCATGTTGAAAGTTTGGCTTCCTCCCTGAATTTCCGGATTCCTTTAAATACCCGTAAAAACACTTCCTGGAAAAGATCCTCATTGTCGGAATTCCGCCCCGTCATCGAAATGATAATATGCCAGATCAAATTCCGGTGATTATTCACCATCTGACTGACAGCCGATATATCCCCGTCTTTAATCCGTTGTATTAATAAGCGATCGTCCATATGTTTAACCTGACAGCGTCCGAAATTTTAAAACGCTGACAGGTCTCCGACGCTGTCAGGTTTTAAAATTAGTCTGCCGACCTGTAAAAAAGTTGCATGAAATTTAAGAATGTTTTCTGCAACTTTTGTGAAATCTTTCCGACTCATACTTCAAACATTTAAATCATAAAAAAATGGAACAAGTATTAGGAATTGCAGTTGTTTTCACAGGCATTTATATGATTATTAAAGTCTTCACCGATTTCCTGCTGAGAAGAAAGCTGATCATTAAAGATCATATTGACAAAGCCGGCATTCTTGAACAGCATGTGGTTGAAGAAAGAACGTACCCGACATTAAAATGGGGTTTAATTGTACTTTTCGGAGGATTGGGCTTGCTGATCATTGCGCTGACAAACCCGACAGGATTGCATGAATACGAATTTGATGCAAGAACTTCATTCCTCAATATGGGGATTGAACTGATCTGTATTTCCGCCGGTTTCCTGCTGAGCTTTGTGATAACCAGGATGATGAAGAAGTAATGATTCAGATCCCGGAAGGTTTATAACAATCTTCCGGGATCTTGCTTTCAGAATTTATCTTTCTGATTGATCAATATGGAATTCATCACCCTTTTAACCATCCGGTCGCAGAATACCTGGTTAAACTCAAAAATTTCTTCCGGGCTGTAGGTCTTTTCAATTTCTTTCCTCAACATAAGCCTTGCACGGTTTAAACGGACTTTTACATTCGCTTCGCTTAACTTCAGTATTTCCGCTGTTTCAGCAACACTCAGTCCGCTTAACTCCCGCATCGAAAACACAAGCCTGTAATCTTCAGGAATTGCGGAGAGCGCTTTTTCAATAACAGCATTCAATTCTTTATTCACAACAATAGCATTTACATCATTTGATTTTGGAACCGTAAATACCGGATTGTTATTGAAATCCCGGGCCTCTTCAAAAAGATAACTGTGTTTATGCGTCTTCCGGTAACAGTTATTCAGCATAATACTAATAATCCATGTTTTAAAGGTTGCCCTCCCTTCGAACCGCGAAAGATTCACAAAGGCATCTATAAATGTGTCCTGCATGAGGTCCTGGGTAGTTTCATGATCCAGGTTATAGGACCGCCCGGTTTTATAAAGATACGGGTTGTACCTTCGGATAAGGATTTCAAAAAGCCCTGTGTGGCCATCCAGGATCTTCCTTATAATTTCATTGTCGGATAAGGCAGTCGTTGTCATTTCCAATGATTCTTTCATCATAAAGAACAATTTAATACTGAATTATTCAATTAACCGGGCTAACCGCGACGCGGAGAATGCACTGATTGCCATGACAAGGTCACGGACCGCCACATCAAGATAATTTCCGCCTGTAATCAAAGAAAGGGCAATAAGCACAAGCCATGCGGAAACGATGAGCGTGCCAGTGACCGGTTTGATCAGCACCAGGATGCCGGCAATAATCTCAATAATTCCAACCAGGTACATAAATGTGTGTCCCGAAAACGGCAACATACCGGTTAATGCAGGGTTCAGATAATGATCCCATCGGGTAAGGATATTAGTGAATTTATCCAGTCCGGCCACAATGGGGACAATGGCAAACGTATACTTCAGAAGCGTATAAACGCCTCTCAGAGAGGGATTGATTGTTGTTTCCATAATTTACTGTTTAAAATTTGACAACTTGTTTCAATCCTCTGAGTAGATCAGAACGAAAAGGTTACAAACGCAGTGTATTTTTCAGAATTTTACCAGGAACCTTTTGAATTCTTCTTCAAAGTTAGGAGTGAATATTCCTTTGCCCAGCGATGCTTTTATATCCGGAACAGTCCAGAATCCGGCTCCTGCCAGCTCCTTTTTGTGTGGATTTATGGGACCGTTATGACGGGTGATAAAACAGAAAACGAATTCGCGCTCCACATCGGATTCCCAGATATAATTGGCAACCAGTTTCGGATCAAAATCGTGCAGGCCGATTTCTTCTTCACTCTCTCTTTTTAGCGCCAGCTCAATCGTTTCATCAAATGCCACATGACCTCCCACAGCCGTATCCCATTTGCCCGGCTGTATGGTTTTGGTAAGCGGCCTTTTCTGCAGCACTATTTCGCCTTTGTCATTGATTACATGAAGGTGCACCACCGGATGCAGGTATTTTTTATCGGAGTGACATACACTCCGGGGAGCTTTTCCGATAATTTCGCCTTTCTCATTCACGAGCGGCAGCCATTCTTCGTTTTGCTGCTGCTTTTTCATCCGCCAGATTTTAGCCATTTCGAATAAAAAATAAACGCCGAACAGGATATAAAACAATCCGCCGCTGATAAACGCCCAGGCTTCCTTGCTCATGAACCATACTGAATAAAATACAAGGATTGTATAGGCAGAAAATATCCAGAAAAGTGTCCGGAGATTTTGCCTGAATTTCAGGTATTGCTGATCATTCATTTCAACGCCTTTCATATAGCGTTTCGACATCATCAGCAGGTAATTATTCGGAGTGAATGCAGATATCCCCAGAACGGCACACATCAATACCCCGATCAGTGCGGGCTTCAGCTTAAAAAAGACATCATTGTCGAGAATGATTGAAATAACACCAAGGATGACAATCAGCAGTGTATCCAGCAAAATGAATTTATCAAATTTACCGTCTCTTACCCTGTAAATAATAAGTTCAATAATCCCGGAGGCTACGGCCACCAACAATCCTACTTTGGTTCCCCATATTTCATCTGCAACAATGAAGATAAAGAGTGGTATAAAGCCCGGAAGCAGCTGAAGCAAAAGTTTTCGGTTCATCGGGAAATTTTCAACGGCAATATTACTAAATTGAACGAGGGTAATTCGTACTTTACGGGTCAAATATAAAAAGTAAAATCCGTCATGTCAATTCGCAATAACTTCTTCATTGTGCTCTGCACCGTGCTTGCTTCATGTAATACAAGCACCAGGCAAACATCCATGTTTTTCAGAAACGATACCATTCATTCCGGTTATTTTGATTCCTGGGGACCTGACAGCCTGACTGTTACAGCGTGGACCTTTAAAACAGGGGGAAGAGTTTTTTCATCCCCGGTAATTGCCGATGGCCGGCTGTTCATAGGCAGCGATGACGGCAACCTGTATGCCCTTAACGTAAAAGACGGATCTTTATTCTGGAATTATAAGACAGAAGGCCGTGTGAGCTCCACTCCCGCCGCATTTGAAAATAAAGTAGCATTTATGAGTTTTGACGGAAACGTGTATTGTCTCGAACAGAAAACGGGAAAAGAAATATGGAAATTCAAGACGGCCGGTGAAAGAGTTTTTTCAGCGCCTGGTATTCATGGCATGCCTGAAAAGGACAGGAAGCTCGATGATCCCTGGGATATGTTCCTGTCATCACCTGTGGTTGCCAACGGCGTGTTATACATTGGCTGCGGCGAAGGAACTTTCTATGCACTCGATGCCAATACCGGTGAAAAGAAATGGGAATTCAAAACCGGTGACGTCATCCATTCCTCACCTGCCTATGCCAGCAAAACGGTTTATTTCGGAAGCTGGGACAGTTACCTGTATGCCCTGAATGCCGAAACCGGTTCGCTGAAGTGGAAATTCAAAACAGGCATTGATACGGTGTATTACAACCAGGTCGGATTTCAATCCTCACCTGTAGTTTATAAAGGCGTCGTCTATTCAGGCTGCCGTGATGCTCACATCTGGGCTGTTGAGGCGGAAACCGGCGATCTGAAATGGCAGTACTATAATAATGGATCGTGGGTTATTGCTACACCGGCCATACATAACGATACGCTTTATTTTGAAACATCGGATTCGCATAAATTCATAGCGCTTTCAGCAATAAGCGGCAAGGAATTGTATACGGGCGACTGTAAGACGTATGGATTTTCATCACCCTCGGTGGCAGGCAGCGTTGTATACCTGGGAACCCACGGAGGAAGCCTGTATGCGTTTGAAACAAGAACAGGGAAAACGTTGTGGCAGTTCCGGACTCCTGCAGCCATTGCAAACGCTGATTCGGTAATTGCTCCAAACGGGGAATTCAACTATCCGAAGATTTTTACCGAGAATACCTATGAAGCCAACATGAAATCGGTGGATAAAATATACTCTGTCGGATCCATCCTGTCTTCACCCACGGTTTACAACGGCATGGTTTTCTTTGGCAGCGCTGATAGTTGTGTGTATGCGATAAAATAATTTTAAAACCATCGCAGAGACGGCCAAATTGGCCGTCTCTACAATTTCCTTTTATTCACTCCTTCGTTCGTTATCTTCACCGGCAAAATAAACCCGTCTTTATCAAAATACATCCTGTCAATGCAGGTTTGCCGGTCGTTTGCACCGGTTTTATCAAGCGGCCGGCGATGGTAAACTATATACCATTCATCCTTTCCCGGAATCTGAATCACTGAATGATGTCCTGCGCCCTTGCCAATTTCAGGATCCTGCTCCAGTATGGTATTGAGTCGCTTGAAAGGCCCTGAAGGAGAATCCGCAATAGCGTATGCCACCCGGTAATCCGAACCGCCCCACGATCCTTCCGACCACATGAAGTAGTATTTTCCGTTCCTGGTAAACATAAAAGGCCCTTCCACATAACCTTCCGGTGTGATTTCCCTGAAAACGGTACTGTCATCAAACGGTACAAACCCTGTAAAATCACTGTTCAGCTTTACAATATTACAATGCCTCCAGCCCCCGTAAATCATGTAATATTGTGAATCCTTATCCTTAAAAACAAACTGGTCAATCGGCTGAGCGCCATTATGGAACTTGTCCAGCAAGGGTTTGCCGAGGTAATCTCTGTAAGGTCCTTCGGGCTTTTCAGCAATGCCTATGCCTATGCCGCCCATTGCACTGTCATTCTGTATATCATTGGCAGCAAAAAATAAAAAGTAGCTGCTGCCCTTTTTCACTATAGCCGGTGCCCACATGGCGTATTTTGCCCATTTCACAGCAGATGTATCAATGATGTGCTCATGTTTGGTCCAGGTAACCAGGTCAGTTGAAGAAAAGGCATCCATAAAAACCTGTTCTTCGTAAGGAGCTGAGAAAGTGGGATAGATCCAGTATTCATTATCAAAAACGGTTGCCTCCGGGTCGGCGTACCATCCCGGGAAAACCGGGTTGCCGGATTTCTTTGAACAGGCTGTAAGCAGAACAGCACAAAAAATGATACCGGTAAAAATTCTGAGGAAATGTGAGTTCATTATAGTACAAAGTTGATACTGCTAAAATTAATAACTTCTGTTATGGCTTGAACTGCCCGTAAAAATAAATGTTATTACCTGAAACATATAATCCGTTATTATGCAAAATGCAACAGGCAATTACGCTTCAGTGAACGGTCTCAATTTATATTATGAAATTCACGGGGAAGGATTTCCACTGGTATTGCTCCATGGAGGAGGATCAACTATTTACTCCACTTACGGGCGCATTCTGCCTGATCTTGCAAAAAAACACATGGTAATTGCCGTGGAATTGCAGGCGCATGGCCACACTCCCGATATTGACCGCCCCCTTACTTTTGAACAGGATGCAGATGATGTCGCTGAATTACTGAATGAACTGCGTGTGGTAAAAGCAGACTTCATGGGATTCAGCAATGGGGGAACAACCTGCATCGAGATTGCCATCCGGCATGCCGAGCGGGTTAATAAACTGGTACTGATTGCTGCCCTAGTTAACCGCAACGGAATGCCCGCGGATTTTTGGGAGGGTATGAAAAAGGCGACGATTGAAAACATGCCGGAGCCTTTAAAACAGGCATACCTAGAAATAAATCCCGATCCATCCGGACTGATGGCCATGTTTAACCGTGATCGCGACAGGATGCTTGAATTCCGGGATATTCCTCCGGAGAAGATTTCCGGAATTAACAGGTCGTCACTGGTAATAAACGGTGACCGCGATGTTGTAACCGTTCAGCACGCACTTGAATTATCTGCATTGTTAAAAGGCCGCCTGGCTATAATTCCGGGCGCACATGGCGAATACATCGGTGAAATCTGCTCGGGAAATAAAATCGATACAATTCCAATATTGGTTAATGAATTGATTGAAGAGTTTCTTTATGCAGCGAATTAATCAAACGAACGTCAATTTTCAATCACTAATTATTCAGAATTAAAAATGAAAAATTTTATACTGCTTGTTTTCATATGCCTTATTAACCTACAGGCGTTCTCACAAAACATCATACAAAAAAGCATACCGGAATACAAACCTGATGATCAGAAACTCTATGACACCATTGTATACCTGGATAGCATTTTTTTCAATGCCTATAATACTTGCGATATTGATCTGCAGGCGGATTTTTATGATGATAACATTGAATTCTACCATGACCGGGGCGGTCTAAGCACCTCAAAAAGTGATATTCTTGAGTCGATTAAAAATAATATCTGTGGCAAGGTTACCCGCACGAGAGTCAAGGCAAGCCTTGAAGTATATCCTATTGCCAATTTCGGGGCTGTTGAAATAGGATATCACTATTTCCATAATAAAGCGGAAGGAACAACGTCACAACCTTCCAAATTCATTACCATCTGGAAATTAAGCCAGGGCAAATGGAAATTATCGAGGGTTATAAGCCTGCATTGATCCTGTTTACCAATCCGGCTGCAATACGCTCATACGGTTGCCTTCGGTGTCAAAGAAAGAAGCATATTTTCCTACCCCGGGGATCGGAACAGGTTCTGAAATTACTTTACCACCTGCTTTTTTAATATTTTCAATTGCTTCCTGTATGTTACCGACCCCGATAACGAGTGAAGGATGCTGATCGCCGGCATCATCTGTGCGCGGATACAAACCGCCGTTAATAGCTCCGGGCTGCGTCGGACGGCCCCGCTCATCGGTTTCAGTGGTGCTGACTGTAACATAATTACCCATATCTTCACCCATAAACTGGGCTTTCCAGCCAAATACCCTGGAGTAGAAATCGGCCATACGCTGCCTGTCATTGGCGGGTAATTCAAAATGTACTACCGGATTCATGGTTAGTTTTATTATTGTTATAGTTGTTCAACAAAGCCGGAAAAATATTGTTTACCCCGCAGGAAAATTCAGCGGTTTCGGCGAACCATTACTGTAATTATCACTATAATTACAATAACAACAATAACGACAAAAACGCCGACACCCATACCTGCCTTAAAAATATTCCCGAGAAAATCACAGCTGCTGGCTGACAGCAAGAGGAGCAGCATAGAACTTAAAATCAGTATCCTGTTTTTCATTTGGTTGGTTTTCTTTCACTAACCAATGAAAAGGTTCAATTGTTTGAGGTTTCCAAAGCAAACCACGGAGTGGTTGAATTTGAATAACGCCGGCTGAAAGCCGGTGTAAGCGAATGTCTTATAAATATAGCTTATAACCACGAAGTGGTTGAATGTGAATCACAATGGTTGAATACCGTTGAATGCAAAGTTACTGTATGTTCAAATTCAACCGCTAACGCGGTTGTGAGAACTATGAACGCCTAAACACCGGCTTTCAGCCGGCGCTATTCATATTAATCCGCTAACGCGGATTGCAGCTATGGGTTCTGCCTTAGTCGGACCTAATCAATCAGGCTTTGCCTGTATCATCCTGAGCGGAGTTGAACCTGACTCCCTGGACTTCTGAAACACTGAACTTCTGAACCTTTGAACCTCTAAACTTCTAAACCTCAAACTACAAACCCCAAACTATTTACTGAACTCAATCACATACTCCGAAAGATACTCGCTGCGCTCTGGCTTAATATTCTTAACAAAAAGCCTTGCCCGCTGGCCCAGCTTTAGACAGGTGCGCTTTGAGGCAATGTCCTCTGCCGTATTCATCGGCTGAAGCGACGGGTACCAGAGGAAATAACCCGGCTTATCCAGCAACAACTGAGGTTTAGTCCATTGCTGTGAGTTGTTACCTTCACCCAACTCCCTGTTTTTATTAAAGGAGATGAAAATTTTGCTGCCAGCCCATGAAGGACCTGTTACATGCCCCATGAGCATAACCCAGCATCCAAGGTATTCATTCCAGCTTACTGAAGGTCCCCAGTGAAAACCTCCGGTTGGTGACGAAGCAGGACCACCGCCTTCGCCCATCGGTATCTGCAGCGAATCTACCGGCTTGCCCACACCATTATGAGGTGCGTTAAAACCCGTTCCATCCCATCTTTTCGCTTTTCCTTCAGGATTTTCAAGGTCATTAAGACTGATCCGGGCAACGCTAATGCACTGACCGCTCCATTCTTTCTGCGGATCGTAATCCGCTTCACTGTATTCCCCCGGGTAACCATATTCTCCATAGAACAGGTAAAGATACCCGCCCGAAGACACGGCTGAGGGATCACCCACTCCTCCTGCAAAGGTGTTGGATGTATTGTAAGGTTTCAGGATCATGCGGGGCTGCAGGTCCTCAATAAACAGTCCCTTGTTTTCCCAGCTCCTGCCCCCGTCGGTTGATTTCATTATTCCAATGCGGCAAACAGCAGCCGCCGATGTCGGACCTTTCAGTCCCTGGGGCCATTTCTCATCAATGTATCCTTGTCCGGTTGCTTTATCATACGGCAGCGTGGAGGGGTAATTTTCGTTATGATATACTGCGTAAAGTGTTCTTCCCGATTGATCCGAAGTATCCTGGTAAATGGTTTCAAACCACGCCGCACCATGCAAACCTGATTTTCCGATGGGTGCATTTAACGGCATCCGGGGCTCTCTGAAATCTTCCGGCTTGCTTAAAAAGGCCTCATCGGCATTTTTTCCGCTTGCATATTTCAGATCACGGGCATTTCCCCATAGCGGATCTTCTCCGTATTTCCCCGGGAAAATCCTGAAGGTATCGCCAATCCATGCCTCTGCCATATTGCAATCGACAAATGAATTGAAGAAAAACGTATCGGAAGGCATCAGTTTGAAACCCGGGTTAAATGCAGTCGTATCTGCGGTACCTTTATTTCCCGTTGGTTTACACGATGAAACCAATATGGCTGTAAGCAAGAAAAAAATCTTGATTCGCATGACGGTGGTTTTATATCTGGTTATATTCTTTAATCCTCATCTTCTATTTCCCCTGCGGTAAAAAATGCCGAATGCACAGGGGCAGGGCATTCCGCTTCAAGACCCTTCACAGCTTTCCAGATCACTGTATTGAAATCAGCATCGGGTACCCTGTCTTCTTTTGCAAAATTAAATGAATCCGACATTTTAGACCATTCGCTGATTTTCATGTTTTTATCATTCAAATCTACTGAAATAGGCCTGGCGTCAAAAGATCTGTGTGCTGCCGTTGAATTAAAACAACGCCACATGGGAGTGGCTGAAGCATCGTACTGGCTCATAGGAGGAATTCCCAGGATGAGTTCAATGGTTCTGAGCATGGACGAGGTGGAATACAGGGTATGATCCACATATCCATCCTTAACAAATCCACCTGCCACATAAGCGGTAGTACGGTGCGCATCCACATGATCAGGACCGTTCTGGGCATCGTCTTCCACAATGAATATGGCGCATTCGTTCCAAATTTTACTGTGACTCAGGTAATCGACAAACATTCCGACAGCCAGGTCGTTGTCGGCTGCATGGGCAAACGGGGTTGGCCGGCCGAAGCTGAGGCCTTCGGTATGATCATTGATAAACCGGAGGGAATTGAATTTCGGAACGGCATTAAAAGCGAGCAGTGAGTCGAAGTCGCGTTTCCACTGCCCGAACCTTACCGTATCTCTTACCCTCTGGTCCCAGCTTGTGAAAAAAGTACAGAAATGTCCTTCAAGCACCGGTATATTGGCCTTATAGTCATCCGCAAATTCTCCGTAGGTGCGATAGCTCACTCCGTATCTTTTGCAGATATCCCAGATAAAATGCTTGTTATTGGCGATTTCACGGGTGCCTTCCGAATCATACGTTCCACCCCTGTCGCTGTAATTGGTCGGCCAGTTTTTTTCGAGATAATCAGTTGCATAGGCTCCAAGGCTCCAGTTATGGCCGTCGGCACTTACTTCACCGTTCACGTAAAAATTATCAAGCAGCACAAATTCACGGGCAATGGCGTGCTGGTTGGGAGTTATATTTTCACCGAAAAGTACGAGTGAAGGATCCCCATTACCCTGCGGAATATCGCCCAGAACCTGGTCATAGGTACGGTTTTCCTTGATGATATAAAACACGTATTTGATGGGTGAAGCATCGCCGACCCGCATGGGAATAGGATTTCCCTCCTCACCTTCTGAAAGGTAATCGCTAGTCTGGTTGTAGGGTGAATTATGATATACTGCCTGTGAATACGCTGACAGCTGTGCCTCATCCGGCTCGGGTAAAATGCTCAATGTTCCCCGGAACAGTCCTCCGATATACTGTTCTTTGACTTTTTTACCTGCTTTCTGGTATGCCACATCCTCATTTTTTCCCGCAGGGTTGGGACCGAACGGGTTGGGTTTTGAAGTGAGTCCTTTACCATTGGCTACCAGAATGGTTTTACCAATTACCCTTACGCATGTTGGGTACCAGCCGGTTGGAATAAACCCTTTGCTCCGGCTTTTTCCCGGTTCGCTTATTTCAAAAACAGCAAGGCAATTGTTATCGGCATTGGCAGCATATAATGTTTTTCCGTCTTCGCTCAGAGCCAGCCCGTTTGTCGTAGATCCTTCAGGTGCATTCGGAAACAGGGCACAATTGAGGGTTTCAATTACCCTGCGCTCCTTTGTGCTGATCACTGAAACCGTATTGTCATTGGCATTGGCCACGAACAGCAGGTCGCCCTTTTCTGACAGGCAGAGTTCGTTCGGATTGTCGCCCACCGCTACAACTCCGCTGAACTGCATTTTATCCGTGTTAAACATCATCACTTTATTACAACCCCAGCATGAAATATAGAGCATCCGGCGGTCAGGTGAAAGCAGGCATGTATACCCTTCGCCGCCCAGCGGGAAAACGCCTTTAATTTGCCGGGTTGCCATATCAAAAACATAAAGTGAATTATTCTCTTTAGTTACAGTGTAAAGGATTTTACGTGAGTCATCCACTGCAATTCCTGCAATGGAAATTTTCACCGGCCATGGTTTGCCAAAAACGAAGGTATCGGCAGGCACCAGTTTATTGCGGACAATTAAGAACCGGATAATAAAGTTATCATTCCCGCCCGAAGCGTACAAGCTTTTACTGTCAGAAGAGAATACAAGCCCAAGCCATGATTTGTCCATCACCACAGTATCGAGAATTTTCGATGTCGGAACATCTATAAGCTCAACCATCTGGTCACTCTGGCCGTTGTTGGTCACCGCAACGAGTTTCTTCGATGGAGATACAGCTATATTGAGAGGAAGATCTCCTAGAGGAAGCAAATTCCCTACAGGAGTGAGTTTCCAGCCATTTGGAAGTTCAACACGTTTGCTTTCAATCTGGGGAAGTGTTTGGGAAGAAAGTTGAGACCAGCTACAAGCAAGTAACGCCAGGCATAAACTAATAATTCGTGACATGGGTAAGAATAATTGATTTATTATATAAAGATCAGAAAAATCGCAATTAATTAAACAAAACAACCGGTTTAATGCTTAAGACTCTGAAAGGAAGTATTTTTTCAAATTGATAACCAGTGCAATATTTTTTAAAATAATTATGTTTCCGATACGTTTTAATCCTAAATTGCAAGTCTATCCTCCCTGAATCAGCTTCCCTTCATGCATCTTTTTGATGCCCCGAACGTCTTTTATATCAACCAGAATTATTAATACAACATGGGACTTTTTAGTTTTTTAAAAAAGAAAAACCAGGCACCGGCAGATACGGCCAATCCTGCGGATGTACCTGTCAATGGTGATCACAACTCATTGTTGCCCGAACCGGGCTTTCATAACAACGGGGCAAGCATTGATACCGTTTATTCATTCCTTCAATTCGACTATGAGTCGAGGGGATATAACGATGCCCTTACGAATCCGGACGACAGCTATCGCAATGACAATGTAAACCTGCTGAAACAGGATCTTTTTATCCTGTTTGACAAATCGCTTACTTATTATGAGGGACTTCAGAAAGAAGTGGATTTCCATATAACAAGCCGTGAAAGGGCCGGTTTGATCGACCTTGTTGAAGAACTGAAAATCCGTCGTGAAATGGTGAATGATCACCTTTCAAAAGTGAGAACCATGCGTGAAGAAGCTTTGCAGGGCAACGGCCCTGTACAACGCATTACCCTGTCGTACCAGCGGGGATTTATGAGGGGACTTTCAGCCATAACACATACCCATATCCTCCAAAAAAAGTTATAGCTATATGAAGAATCTTTGGCTCAGGACCGGTTGTTATCTTACCGGCCATAATTATGAAATCATAAGCAATTCAAGCGAGGCCAGTTCCAAGACTGTCAAGAAATTTCTTTCTGCTATTCTCATCGTGGGAATCCTCTGGGCCTTTATAGGATACAGTTTCGCCAAACGTTACCTGCACGGGGATATCCTCGTATCTTCGATTGTGGCGCTTATTATGGTAATCATTGTGATCCAGATCGAGAGGCAAATTATCATGTCGGTGGGCCGGAATAAAATGGTTATCCTTTTCCGCGTACTAATAGGAATAGTAATGGCTGTTATCGGCTCGGTCATCATTGATCAAATCATATTCAAAGATGATGTGGAGAAGAATAAAATCAGCAAATTACAGGAAGAGGTGAACGCCATTCTCCCTGTAAAAACCAATGAGCTGGATTACCAGATTAAACAGATCGATTCAGTAATTCTGGTTAAAGAGGCCGAACGGGCTGCCGTGATTGAGGAACTCGCAAAAAAACCGTTTATTAAAAGCGCATCCACAGAAACAAGGCACCTCAGCACGAATTTTACCGACAGAAAAGGGGTCACCCGTGATACAATTGTAAAACGTACGGATTATACGTTAACCGATGTGCCGAACCCGAAAGCTGATCTGCTTCCCGGAATCAATGATCAGATTGATCAACTGAGAAAACAAAAGGTAGAGAAAGAAAACAGCAAGATCAATATCCGGCAGGAAATTGAGGCCGATCTTAAATCGAAAACCGGTTTTCTGGATGAACTCCAGGTGTTGTTTAACCTGCTGCTTTCATCTCCTATCGCACTTTTTGTCTGGATCATGTTTTTTCTTTTCTTTATGTCGCTTGAAATCCTTGTGCTTGTCAACAAATTCGGTGAAGGGCATAATGATTACGACAAGATCATTTCGCACCAGATGGAAACACGGATCAGCATGCTGGATAAAATAGGGAAATAACAGGAAATCAGCTCCGCATCATGATTGAATTCTGAAATTATATTAATTTCGGTTGTTAAAATGATTCAGTATGTCGGGGGAAGCGAATTTTTCACGGCTCATCAAATCCATGAAGCCTGTATTGAACGAGGGCGAATATGTATTTTGTTCTTTCAGTGACGCAAGCCAGGTTGATCTGAAAGAAGTGATTTGTATTTTCAGGGAAAAAGAAGGTTTTTCGGTCATTTTCCCTAAAACCCTTGCCGACGAAAAAAAATACCCCTATACATTCGTTTCCTCCTGGATCACACTCACCATACATTCTTCGCTTGAAGCAGTAGGCCTTACGGCAGCTGTTTCAAGGGCCCTGGCAGAAAACAACCTGAGCTGTAATGTCGTCGCCGGCTACCACCACGATCACGTATTTGTGGCACGGCGGGATACGGAAAGAGCGATGAGGATTTTGATGGATGTAGGGAGGAAGTAAAGAAAGGCTGGTGAGTAGTTCGGCTAAGGCTCTGCCTTAGTCGAACATATCTTGCCAGGCTCCGCCTGGCTTTTAAACATTATGCAGGCAGCAGCCTGCATGGATAGATTCGACTAAGGCAGAGCCTTAGCCGAACGCATCCAGTTCTAGTTTTTTCCATTTTTTTTATGGAATTTCGTGTGGTGGTGAATCCATTAATAAACTCTACATGAAAAAAATACTTGTTGCAGCTTTTTGCCTGGCTGCATTGATCATTCCTTCCCATGCCGTGAATCTGACACCTGAAAAACAAGCAGAGGTAAGGAAAGCTATTGACAAGCTGGCTGAATCGTATAATATTCCTGATTTTGCCATTGTGATCGTAAACAGGGATTCCGCTTTAATGACCTATGAAAAAAACCCTGAAAACGCAGGTAAAAATTACCTTATCGGCTCCTGCTCCAAATCGTTTACGGCACTGGCCATCATGAAGCTTGTTAATGAAAAGATTATTGACCTCGATGCACCCGTAAAACAGTACCTTCCATGGTTCACTATGAAGAATCCTGAATATGCCAAAAAGGTAACAGTGCGTAACCTGTTGAACCAGAAAAGCGGCTTCAGACGTGAAAACGGGTTTTTCGACAGAAGAACGGCAACAGTTTCCGAATTTGAACTGAAACTGACGAATTATATAAGACGGATCGATGTGAAATCGGAGCCGGGTAAGACTTTTGAATATTCAAATCTCAATTATGTATTGCTTGGCCTCATTGTAAGACATGTGACCGGCCATCCCTATGCTGATTACATAAGCCAGTATGTTATGCCGGAAGCGGGAATGACGGATACATGGCTGACCGAAAAGGAAAACAACCAGCATAATTTAATTCAACCCTACCAGTATAGTATTTTCATGATGCCTTCCAAATCAAGGTTCTACTTTTATTCCGATTATATTCTGCCTGCAGGTTATATCAGCAGTACAATCAATGATATCGGTAGTTACCTGCGGTATATGCTCAACCGTACGGTTTCCGACAAGGGGGATACCGTCCTTTCCGCTCAGAATTATGATCTCCTCACAGGCGCAGGGCAATCAGGTTATGCAATGGGATGGTTCCGGTATAAGGATGACTCAATAGACATAGTGAACCATTCGGGTCTTGATGAAAATTATGCTTCATCTTTTCTTTTCATGCCTGAAACCGGTATAGGCATAGGCATTCTGAGCAATATCAATACAATGGAATTCTGTGCCAGGGCTGATCAGCAAATCCGGTCAATTCTGCTGAAAGGAAAACCTGCTGTCACTCCCTCGTTTTCAATGGAAAAATTCATGAGGTGGACAGCCTGTATTCTGCCCATACTGATCCTGATCCTGCTTATTTACAATATGGGGAGATGGATTAAAAATGATTTCCAGGCAGAGTTTGTTCCCGGCTGGAAGCCTAACGTCCGGCTGATTATTGGTGTGGGGCTTAGTTTATTCCTTCTGTTTACTGTTTTGGGTGCTTTCCAGATGCCATTGGGCAAAGCCATTCGTTTTGCACCTGATATCGGCTGGGGATTGATCCTGATAGCCGCTTTAGGGGTGTTCAGCTCCTTGGTGAGGTATTTCAGCAATATTCCTAAATATCGTGAAGAGTAACAAAAAAAACGACCTGTCAGCGTCGCAGACCTGACAGCGTCGTTTTTATTATACTTCTTAATCCATCACACACCGGCAGGATTTGCCTATTGTAATGGGACTATCATAACGATATATCTTTTCAAAACTCTTATTGAGTTCATGAGTCCATGCATTCAGTCCCATGCCCATAGTGGTTGTCCAGAATGAGGCATAATCTCCCATTCCGCCCGCGCCGCTGTTCATTGTATATGCGCCTGCCGGAAGTGCAGTGAATCCACTTTCATTTGTAGCTCCGGTATTGGGCTCTTTCCAATGAGCGGTGCCGGCTTCCTTCATTTTCCCGCCTTCATTGGTGCCAATCTGGCCACTCTGCGGCTGGTCGTAAACTAATCCGAGTTCCTTTTCCATCTGAATAAACTCAGCATCCGAAGGGGCATGCCATCCTTCAGGACACACACCGCGACTGTCGGTTAAAACAGCCTGGGTATATAATCTTCCGTATAATTCTACATTCGCTTCATCTCCACCGGCAGGCCATTGATAAACAGGATAATTGCCATCAGGAAAATGGTCCAGGGTAGGAATCTCATCACCATTCCTGAAATGCTTTGTTTTCAGGTTTTCAGCAAACCAGGTTTGTGACCCGATAGTGACTGTTTTGTAAGTGTTACCTTCGGTGTCGGTTATTTTATTGCCGTCACCTTCATCATCGCTGTCTGAAGGTTCACAACTAACACTGATTAATGGCAATGCCATCAGCACTGCAAAGCGCAAGAATTTGAACATCATGTGAATTGAAAATTAATACTTTAGCTACTCTTGAGATTTTCGCTATCCTCTCTGTACTCTGTTAGGTTTTCCAGTCAGCCCCCGGGTTTGTTTGAAGGGTTTATTTACGATACGGAGATTTTTTTCAGAGGGTTACTTATTCAGACTGAATAAATTTATTTTCCCCGACTAACAGTAACAGCCTAACAACTCAAGTTGCTATCATAGACGTTTCGGCTCCGGTAGGATCGACATTATGGTGAATGTAATATTAATAACGATAATGTCGCTCCTGCCGGAGCTCAAGGTATATAAGGATTGTATTTAGCTACCATAAATGTCGGCCCTAACGGGCCTGTAGCTTAAACCTCCGGCTTAAGCCTCATGTAAACCAATAAGTAATAAGTAGCAACGTGAGTTAGTAGCCCAGTAGCCAGCCTAATAGCCTAATAGCCTAATAGCCTAATAAACAAACCCCTTCTTCCATTTGTTAATCCGGTAAAATCCTTGGAATTATGGCCGGAATAGATGATCATTTCAAAATACTTACCACCCAGCAGGGTAATTTTAAATACGTTGACCTTATCAAACTGAATAGCGAAGGCTATGGCGTTGATACCTTCCCTTTTTCCATCCGGATATTGCTCGAAAATATTATCCGGAATTACAACGGTAACACTTTCAACGATCAGCATTTAAAGAATATTCTCGGTTGGACACCGCAGCCGAAACAGGTTGAGATACCGTATCTGCCGGCCAGGGTGCTGATGCAGGACTTTACCGGAGTACCGTCAATTGTGGATATTGCTTCCATACGGTCAGAAGTCGCCCGCAAAGGCAAAAACCCGCAGCTCATCAACCCGCAGGTACCTGTTGATCTGATCATCGACCATTCTGTTCAGGTTGATTTTTTCGGCACCATGTATTCCTATGAAAGAAATGTCGAACTTGAATATGCCCGGAACCATGAACGGTATTCGCTCCTCAAATGGGCCAAATCGTCATTCCAGAATTTCAATGTGCTTCCCCCCGGAATGGGTATCTGTCACCAGGTGAACCTTGAATACCTGGCCAAAGTGGTGGTCATTAACGAACATATGATATACCCCGACACCCTGGTGGGCACAGACTCTCATACTCCGATGGTAAACGGAATCGGTGTAGTGGGCTGGGGCGTCGGCGGCATAGAAGCTGAAGCAGTCATGCTCGGCCAGCCTGTATATTTTATGATGCCGGAAGTGATTGGGTTAAAACTCACGGGGAGGCTTCATGAAGGAACCACATCCACTGACCTTGTGCTTACGGTTGCCGAATTACTCAGAAAAAAAGGAGTTGTAGGTAAGTTCGTCGAAGTCTTCGGTGACGGGTTGAATCTTCTTACCGTACCTGACAGGGCTACTATCTCCAACATGTCGCCTGAATTCGGGTGCACCATTACCTATTTTCCGCCAGATCATAAAACTATGGAGTATCTTAAAGTCACAGGTCGCGATCCGAAACACATTGAAATGACCGAAACCTACCTGAAATCAAATCTCCTGTGGCGTGAAAACGAAGATAAGATCAATTATACCGAAGTGCTTGAACTGGACATGGGCACTGTGGTTCCTTCGCTGGCGGGACCAAAGAGACCGCAGGACAAAATACCCCTGAACCATGTGAAGGACAGGTTTATTGAAATCCTGGACACTAATTATAAACGCGGTTATGTGATATATGACGACCGCGGTGAATCAAGGTGGACCGATGAAGGAGGGCATCCGGAGGGATACCACCCTGTGCGGGATGAAGACCCGAAACAGCTTGAACAAACCGGTATCGAAGTACTTGAAAGGACGCAGGTCAAGCAGCACGGGATGAGAAGTGTGAAGATAAAAGTTCCGGATTCCGAGTACCTTCTGAGCGACGGATCGCTTGTAATTGCAGCCATAACAAGCTGTACCAACACATCCAATCCGAGTGTCATGCTGGGAGCTGGTCTCCTGGCAAGGAAAGCCGTTGAAAAGGGACTTGACACAAAGCCCTGGGTTAAAACCAGCCTGGCTCCCGGGTCAAAAGTAGTTACTGAATATCTCCAGAAAAGTCATTTGCTTCCGTTCCTTGAAGCTCTTGGCTTTCATGTGGTGGGCTATGGTTGCACTACATGTATTGGAAATACCGGTCCTCTACCCGTTCATATCAGTAGGGCAATTACGGATCATGACCTGATTGTCGGTGCAATCCTTTCGGGAAACCGTAATTACGAAGCCCGTATCCATCCGCTGATCAAAATGAATTTCCTGGCTTCCCCCATGCTGGTTGTCGCTTATGCCATTGCCGGAAGGATCGATATCAACTTTAAGGAAGAGCCCGTCGCCCTTGATAAAAACCTGGAACCGGTTTACCTGGGCGATATATGGCCTTCATCAGATGAAATCCAGGAATTAATGGGCAAAGTAGTAACTGCCGGGGATTACCTTTCAAACTATTCGCACATTTTCCAGGGCGATGAAAAATGGCAGGCCCTTGAAGCCCCTTCAAGCCAGGTATACCAGTGGGATGAAAATTCGACCTACATAAAAGAAGCACCGTTTTTTCATATCAGTGACAGTCCCGAAAAAATTAAAAATATTAAAGGAGCCCGGATTTTCCTTAAGCTGGGCGACTCAGTAACCACCGATCACATTTCACCTGCAGGTTCAATAGGAGAAAATTCAGCGGCCGGTCAATACCTGAAATTAAAAGGGATCGACCGTGTTGATTTCAATTCTTATGGATCAAGGCGCGGTAATCATGAGGTGATGGTAAGAGGAACATTCGCCAATGTGAGGTTAAAGAATGAACTGGTTAATAAGGAAGGATCTTTTACTGTCTTTTATCCCACCGGCGAAACCATGTCGGTATATGAAGCCTCTGAAAAGTACAAAGAAAAAGGAATTCCTCTTGTCATCATTGCCGGTAAGGAATATGGCAGCGGATCTTCGCGCGACTGGGCTGCCAAGGGCGTTTCCCTGCTGGGGGTAAAAGCGATTATTGCTGAAAGTTTTGAAAGAATACACCGGAGCAACCTGGTGGGCATGGGAGTACTTCCTTTGCAGTTCCAGCCCGGAGAGAGCATTACATCCCTTGAACTAAAGGGTGATGAAACGCTTGATATTGAAGACCTGGATGAAATAACTCCCGGAAAGGTGATGAATGTGACTGTTACCAAATCAACCGGAACGGTGAGCGTTATTCATGTCATTGCCCGACTGGATTCTTCGGTTGAAGTGATGTATTATCGCAACGGCGGAATACTCCAGTATGTGCTGAGAAACTTCCTGGACCGTACGACCTGACAGAGTGCCATTTTTTTCGTAGCTTAGCTGTTACGACAAATAAACCTTCTATGCGGGTTAATTACCTTATTTTAGCCCTGGCCATTTCAATTAATCTGTGTGCACAGGAAATAAACCTGCAGTATTTCATCAATCAGGCACTTCGAAACAATCCGCAGTTAAGCGATTACCGGAATCAAATCGGGATAAACAAAATCGACAGTTTGCAGATACATGCCAAAAACGGTTTCCAGGTAAGTGCTGTAAGTAATAATTACTACGCACCTGTAATTGATGGCTGGGGTTATGACGAAATTGTTACCGACATTGCGAATATTACGGCACAACTATCGGTCAATAAAGAAATTACCGGCCGGTCAAACCTGATGAACCAGTACCGGTTATTGCAAGCCGAAAATCAATCGCTGGTTAATTCATATATCCTGGCTGAAAAAGAAATTATAAAAGATATTACCATACAGTATATTAACGCTTACGGCTCCTACAGGGAGTATTTATATAACCGGGAGGTGCTGAATCTTCTGCAACAACAGGATGTTTTAATTAGAAGGCTTACTGAACAGAACACTTTCAGCCAGGCCGAATACCTTACGTTTTTAATAGCGCTCGGACAGCAGAAATCCAAAACCATTGAAGCAGCCGGACAATACAGGAATGACCTGTCTTCACTGAATTACCTTTGCGGAATACTGGATACCACTTCAGTTATTTTACCTGAACCCTTAATTGACAGGCTGGCTTCATCTGAGGCTAAAAATTCGGAGTATTACAAGGCTTTTATAAACGACAGCCTTAAACTTTCCATCCGGGACAGACAGGTTGATTTCTCTTACCGTCCTAAAGTAAGTCTTTTCGGCGACGCCGGCTATTATTCATCCTGGATGTTTCAACCATGGAAAAACTTTGGCGCAAGCGCCGGAATCAGTTTCACCATGCCCATTTATGACGGGCGGCAACGAAAAATGGAGCATGATAAAATATACCTGCAGGAACAAACCCGGCTGAACTACAAAAATTATTTCGTCAATCAGTTTAGCCAGCAATTGTTTCAACTTTCAGCACAAATCAGTAATAATGAAAAAGTCTCAACAGTACTTTCCAACCAGGTTGATTATTCAAAAGCCCTTATTGATGCGGATCACAAATTACTTGAAACCGGTGACATCCGGATCACCGAGTATATCCTGGCTATAAACAATTACCTGGAAATTCGCCAGGCGCTTATAAAAAACTCAATTGAGAGAAATTTACTTATAACTCAATTTAATTATTGGAGCGGGTCAAAATGAAAAATCACTGTCTATTGATTCTTATTCCTGCGCTGTTTGTATTTTCATGTAAACCGGCAAATGAACAGGCCGAAGAGAAAGCAACAGAAACAGTCACACCCGTTACAGTCACAGGCATATCATCCGGAGCACTTGCCGATACTGTATTACTGAATGCCACATCAAAATTCCTTGTAAAAACAAATGTGAATGCTTCTGTAACCGGGTACCTGGGCAGTATGAACCTGGTGCCCGGTCAAAAAGTAGCAAAGGGTCAGACTCTGTTTCATATCCGGTCAAAAGAATCCGTATCCGTTGGAAACGTCATAAGCAAACTTGACACATCCTTTCATTTCAACGGTATACTTGAAGTAAGATCACCGGCAAACGGGTTCATCACTGAAATTGCACATCAACAGGGCGATTATGTACAGGAAGGAGAATCCCTGGCCGTCATCAGCGATGCATCAAGCCTTGCATTTCTACTTCAGCTTCCTTATGAACTTACACCCCTGATAGAAAGAAACAGAAATATCAACCTGGTTTTACCTGACGGGAAAAAATTAACCGGTTTTCTTGATTCATCCATGCCCTTTTTGGATGAGGCTTCACAAACGCAAAATTATATCATCAGGTTATCTGATCGCATTTCTCTTCCCGAGAATCTGATTGCCACGGTTTTCTTCATGAAACAGGTTAAAAATAATTCCGTTACTCTGCCTCGTGAAGCTGTTCTCACCAATGAACAGCAAAGTTCATTCTGGATAATGAAATTGACCGACGATTCAACGGCTGTTAAAGTCTATGTTCAAAAAGGCATTGAAACTCCGTCAAGGGTTGAAATCCTTTCCCCTTTACTCAACAAGAATGATCGAATTGTGCTGAACGGAAATTACGGACTGCCGGATACAGCTAAAGTCAGCGTTGAAAAATAGTGCGTATGAAGAATGTGTATTTCGCATATAGGAACCCTTTATCTGTTGCCATTGCCATAATCATTCTCGCCGGTATTTTTATCTTCAGCCGGATGCAGACTTCACTTTTCCCGGAAATCACTTTTCCAAAAATAAAAGTTATTGCCGAATCCGGTGAACAGCCTGTAGAACAAATGATGCTCAGGGTTACAAAGCCTCTTGAAATGGCCATGAAAAAAATCCCCGAATTACAAACCGTACGAAGCATTACAAGCAGGGGCAGCTGTGAAATATCGGCCTTTATAAACTGGGATGCGGATGTAGATCTGAGCAAACAGCGTATTGAATCGGGAATTAATGAAATAAGGAACAGCCTGCCGCCTGAAACAGAGATAACGGTCGAGAGAATGAATCCTTCGATATTGCTTGTCATCGGCTACACACTTGAAAGCAATTCACGAAAACCGGTAGACCTGAAGTATCTGGCCAATTACACGGTCAAACCTTTTCTTTCACAGGTTAACGGGGTTTCCGAAATTCAGATTATGGGAGGCAAGGATAAAGAATACAGGGTGGAACTCGACATTGCCCGG
The DNA here is from genome assembly GCA_035299085.1 of Bacteroidales bacterium. Classification (NCBI taxonomy): domain Bacteria; kingdom Pseudomonadati; phylum Bacteroidota; class Bacteroidia; order Bacteroidales; species Bacteroidales bacterium. The sequence continues at coordinate 76,670 of DATGXG010000019.1, forward strand.
ATGAGCAGTATGGGTATAACACCCCGGATGGTTTCGGATGCCCTGAACGAAACGAACTTTATCCGGTCGAACGGCTACCTGAACTCTTACCGGTTTCTTTACCTGTCGGTTACCGATGCCATGGTCGGTAACAGGGAAGAACTGGCAAAACTGGTTATAAGCAATAACGGAAAACGAATTGTGACACTGGGTGATATTGCGTCGGTAAGCATAGGCGAGGCTAAGGAATATATTAAAGTAAGTGCAAACGGAAAGCAGAGTGTGCAGGTTGCAGTAATTAAACAACCTAACACCAACCTGGTAAAGCTTTCGGATGAAATGGCCGGTAAAATCGTGGAGCTGAAGAAGATATTGCCATCAGATGTTACTATAAGCCCTTATTATGTGCAGGCCGATTTTGTGAATGATTCTATAAAAAGTGTAAGTGACAGCCTCTGGATCGGGATCATGCTGGCCCTGGTGGTAGCAGTTCTATTCCTCCGGTCGGCTAAGGCCAGTGCAGCCATTTTGCTTACAATTCCGGTTACCTTATGCCTTTCTGTCATTATTCTTTACGCCCTTAATCAGACATTTAACATAATGACCCTGGGTGCTTTCGCTGCCTCCATTGGGCTCATCATTGATGATGCCATTGTGGTAGTGGAGCAAATACATCGCACCAATGAGGAACATCCGGGAGAAGGCTCTGTCCAACTGGTTCATAAAGCCATTCATTACCTGTTCCCGGCCATGGTAGGATCATCCCTGAGCACCATTGTTATTTTTCTGCCCTTCGTTCTCATGTCGGGTGTGGCAGGGGCTTATTTCAAGGTAATGACAAATGCCATGATCGTCATCCTGGTTTGTTCATTTTTTGTTACCTGGATCGCCCTTCCTGTAATTTTCCTCTTATTGACGCGCAGTGACGCGATAAATCGCGTTTCAGACATAAAATCAAAGGATCAACCAGCGCATAACGTAAAAAAACAAGGCTGGGTATCCTGGTTTATAGACCGGCCGTGGATGAGCCTGGGATTTCTGTGTTGTCTTGCAATTGCATTTGCCCTTCTCTTTTCGCGTCTTGAAACCGGGTTCCTTCCTGAAATGGATGAAGGCAGTATTGTTTTGGATTACTGGTCGCCACCGGGAACTTCACTTGAAGAAACCGACAGGATGCTGGGAGAAGTTGAAAAAATGCTTGCTGAAATTCCTGAGATAAAAGCCTATTCACGGCGAACCGGCGCACAGATGGGCTTTTTCATTACAGAGCCCAATACGGGTGATTACCTGATCCAGCTAAAAAAGGATCGAAAAAGAAATACAAATGAGGTGATTGACGATATAAGGCTGAAAATTGAATCGACGCAGCCGGCTCTGGATGTGGATTTTGGCCAGGTGATCGGCGATCAGCTCGGAGATCTAATGGCCTCCGTTCAGCCGGTTGAGGTCAAAATTTTTGGTAATGACAACCGTACGTTGCAACAACTTGCATCGCGGGTGGCGGATATAGTATCGGGAGTAAAAGGTACAGCAGATGTTTTCAATGGTCTTGTCATAGCAGGACCCTATGTAAGGGTGGTCCCGGACGCCAACCGCCTGGCTTTGTTCGGATTAACCCCATCTGAATTCCAGTTCCAGGTTCAGACCGCACTTGAAGGCAACCTGGCCGGGGAAGTTCATGATAAAGAGCAATTCACTCCCGTAAGGCTGATGTATACGGGCAATACAACGAGAGACATTGAAGGTATAAAACACATCCAGGTTTTCCTGCCCGATGGCAAGCTGAAACCGGTAACTGAGCTCGCCCGGCTTGAACTTACTGAAGGAGATCCTGAAATTCAGCGTGAAAATCTGCAGAATCTTGCAGCCGTTACCGCCCGGCTCGATAACCGGGACCTCGGGAGTGCTATGGGTGAAATCAGGAAAAAAGTAACTGAAGGAATAAGCCTGCCCGAAGGTTACAGTTTTGTATATGGCGGCGCGTATGCTGAACAGCAGCAATCATTCAGGGAGTTGCTGGTTATCCTTATACTGGCATGCCTGCTTGTATTTTGTGTGATCCTTGTGCTGTTTAAAGAAATCAGGATTGCACTGACTGTCCTGGGAATATCCATCCTGGGTATATCAGGTTGTTACTTAGCCCTTTATGTAACAGGCACCCCTCTCAATATAGGCAGCTATACCGGACTCATAATGATTGTGGGTATAATCGGTGAAAACGCCATTTTTACATTTCTCCAATTCCGCCAGGCAGTGAGAGATATGACAGCCCGCGATGCCATCGTTTATGCCATTTCAACACGGTTAAGGCCAAAACTGATGACTGCACTGGGAGCTATCATTGCTTTGATGCCTATTGCACTTGGAATTGGTTCAGGTGCTCAGATGCACCAGCCACTGGCAATTGCCATAATAGGGGGTTTTATTGTTGCTATGCCATTATTGCTAGTTGTATTACCCACAATGATCTGGTTATTGTATAAAAATGAATCGTATGAAAATTAAAGTGATCCTTACAGGGGCTACCGGAATGGTAGGCGAAGGTGTACTTTTAACCTGCCTTGAATGCCCTGATGTGGAAGAAGTATTGATCGTTAACCGGCGGCACGCCGACATTTCACATCCGCGGCTTAAGGAAATCATTCTTAAGGATTTCTTTAATCCGGAAGGATTGGAATCGCAGCTTACCGGATATGATGCCTGCTTTTTCTGCGCGGGAGTGTCTTCAATAGGTATGAGCCAGGATGACTATAAGCGGGTAACGCGGGATATGACCCTGAATTTTGCGCGGTTTTTATGGAAGCTCAACCCTGAAATGACATTTTGTTATGTTTCAGGGGCAGGAACCGACAGTTCTGAAAAAGGAAAACTGGCCTGGGCGCGTGTCAAAGGGGAAACCGAAAATTTGTTGATGAAAATTTTCAAAGATGCGTATATGTTTCGTCCTGCTTTCATGAAAGCCAGGGAAGGTCAGAAATACCTTCCGTCCTTCTATAAATACCTGTCGTGGATCTATCCTGTCGGGAAGGCCGTTTACCCATCCGGTTTCTGCACATTACTCCAGGTAGGCAAGGCCATGATCCACTCCGTCACCCGCAAATACCCGAAGAAAATTCTGGAAGTAAAGGATATCGTTGAATTGGCTAAGGACGAAGCTAATTAAACTAAAGAGACGCGATGAATCGCGTCTCTACCAGTGTTTAATGATGATGTCCGACAGGTACCTCAACATCTCCTTCAAGGACCTCTACGATTTCATCGGCCACCAGTCCATGCGATTCACGATGAACAGCTATAGCAGATTCTTTATCGGGTGCTTCAGCCAGGCAAAATATTTTACCCGAATTTGTATCATACCAGTATTTCAGGTAACGTACGTTGTATTTACCCTGGATTTCAAGGTCTTTGGCATGTGCTTCCTCAATTCCCTCTTTCGTCAGACCCGGAACGTGCTGGTGGATATCCAAAAATAACGGCATATTAACCTCCTTAGATTTAGTTTAACAATGAAAATACCGGAAATCCCGGTATCCATTAATGGATATCGGATGAGTTTAAAACATTGCGGCTAATGATTAGTTCATACCTTTTCCGGATATAAATCTGGTCATTCTTAGAAAGAAGAGAAACAGTAATACTAAAATAACAGATGAAAGAAAATCTACTACATCTATAGTAGCAAATCTTAGAAGGTCATTTTTATATCGACAAATGCCGCTCTAAGCTTGTTTTTTTGCTATTTTTATAAGTTATTTAATTATCAATCAATCGTTTCGTCTGGTCCGACCCCGAAATAAAACTTGGATACAACCTTTCTGTTTAAATTTTCCTCTTTATTGCAGACACCCTTAAATATGCCTCTTTTTTCACAGGATAAAAAATTAGTAAGCCGTTGTTTGGAGAACAAGCGGAACGCACAGAAAGAGCTTTTCGACAAATATTACAGGGCAATGTTTACGATTGCACTGAGGATTGTGGGGAAGGAGGAAGAAACATATGATGTGGTCCAGGACACCTTTATAAGCGTTTTCAATAATCTGCATCAATTCCGTTTTGAAAGTACACTTGGTGCCTGGATCAAGAAAATACTGATCCGGGAGGCTCTCCGGAAGATAAGACCTTCATTTCAAGAATCGCAACCTGGCAAACCCGTTGATCCGATAATATGGCCCGACGATCTGTCAGGTGACTACCTGCATAAAGCTATACTGGGGTTACCTGACGGATTCAGGCTTGTTTTTACACTTATCGAAATTGAAGGATATTCTCACAAGGAGGTGGCTGAAATTATGAAAATCTCAGAAGGGACTTCGAAATCTCAGCTTTACCATGCAAAGAAAAGTCTGCAACATAAACTGGCCGAATTTAAGCCATGAAAAAGATAAGGAAACATATCAATCGTTTATCTGTGGCTAAACCAGACGCAAAGAAACTGTGGCGACAGATTGAATCAGGATTGCTGACAGACGGTTTATACAGTGAGATCAACCGTTCATCACTTGAAAAAGCCATTCAGAATCTTCCTTCAGTTGACCCACGAAGATATATATGGCAGAAAATTGAGAAGGGAATTGATCTTCCTGAATTAAAAAAGAATTTCCGGGTTTATGACACACGGCTTATTAAATTCGCTGCAACTATCCTGTTGCTTTTGATTTCATACGCTGTAATCAGGATTATACTTCCTGAAATCCGTCAGCATGAACTGGATACATTAAAAAAGCAGCCTGTCGAATCGTTCCTTGCCACTCTTTGCACACGATATCCTAAAAAATGCCAGGAGCCGGATTTTATTGAGTTGAAGACAGAGATTATCAGGCTTAACGACGAAAAATCAGAGATTGAAAACTCCATGTTTTTCAATCCCGAAGATGCCAGCATTTCAAAAATCACTGATCGTATTGATTATCAGATGTCAAGTCTTAGAACGCAAATGATGGATTATGTGGAATAAAACCGTCATATTCCTCCTACTGATTTTTTTTGCAGCGATTCCCGTTTTATCTCAAACGGTAGTGAAGGAATACGTCGATTCGGTTCCGGTAAGCCGGAATATGACAATTACAATCAATTCTAAAAAAAGCAATCTTGAGATTACACGCTGGGAAAAATCAATGTTATGGCTCAAAGTAAAAATTGCATTTACAAATAATGATGTGTCTATGGCCCGACGGGAATTACAGTACAGCAGATTTAATTTAACCAGAACATCCGCCGAAGTCAATATAAACAATTTTTTTGCTTTGCCTGTAGGAACAGACAAGATTCAATCCATTATATCAATTGATTACAAAGTTTACATTCCTGATAAAGTAATTCTGATTATTAACAATGATTATGGAATATGTCGGTTGTCGGGGGTGAACGGCTATATAAACATTAATAATAAATACGGCGAAATATACCTGAACAGGATTTCCGGAACAACCAGGATATATTCTACTTTGTGTGACATACACGCTGATTACATTTCAGGAATAACACAGCTTGAAGCCTCTAATTCAAATATCTTTCTTAAAAGCATGAATGGCCAAATGGCAATCACTAACAAGGTCGGGAAAATTCACTTTGAAGCCGGTACAGAATTGGATAGGCTTAAAATAAACTCTTCACATTGCGACATAGATTTAATTATAAATGACCCGAAAAGATTCAATTATAATATCACTGTAAAAAACGCCACTATTGAATTCAGTCAGAAATTCAATGATATTCCCTTTACATCGATTACAAAACAAAATCTTCTGTACCAATCACCCAAAATTGCACATGATATATATGTTTCATCAAGTTATAACAGTATAAAACTTCATTGAAATGAAAACCTATGCTTTTTCTATTATATTAAGCTTACTGGTCATACATCCTCCAGCCTATTCCCAGTCAAAATCAGATACAGTTGAATTTAAAATTCAGAAAAAATTTATAGACAGGAAAATGGCCTGGTATTTAAATGTAACCGGTTTACTAATGAATACAGGTAGGGAGGATTTCTTCGGGGTTGGAGGCGGAACGACAGTGGAAAAGAAATTATGGAATAGTTCTTCTATATCTGCAAGCCTAAATTTATTCCATGTGTCACATGATTTATGGTTCATGAACAATTCCTCAGGTTATACAAGCTTAAACCTTGATTTGAATTACAGGTATTACCTTAATCTTAAGAACAGAATGCGCACCGGGCTTACGGGTAATAATTTTAATGCAAATTATATAGTTCTGGCACCTTATTTCCTGTTTTTTTATAAACCGTACCGATCTAATTCGATTCAATGGGATTTTGAGAAAGGTGAATGGATAATTAAGACTTCGCGAAAAATTGAATTACAGCCCTATTTAAAGGTTGGTTACGGAATTCAAAGAAGTATATGGAAAGACCTTTATGTAGATATAAACTCGGGATTTCAAATCAATCAATTGCCTGATTTCGACGATCCATTTTCGCTGATGTACCTGAATTTTAATCTCAAATACATAATAAAATAGTATTATGAAATTAACCAATCTGATTTGCATTGTAGCAGGTCTATTATTATTCTCCTGTGAAATTGAAAAAACTGAATATAGAAAGTTCCTTACTGATAAAGATTATGATATGGGATTTGGAACAGGTATGTTTATTGTTCATAAGCAATCCATCAGTTTTTATTCGCCCGGGCAAAACAAAGTCTTCAGTGATATTTATTATAATCAGAATGGTGTTCAAATTTTGAACCCTATCCATTCTTTTGTTTCTAACGGGTTTATTGGAGTGATTTCATTTGAAAACGATAACACCTTAGAATGGATCAGGTTGAAAAACTTCACTACAATAGCTACCCTTTCAATAAATGGTCCGAAAAACATAACTTCAAATAATTTATTATCATACGGAGGCAAAGATAGTGCTGGTGTTTGCTTAGTAGATTATGACAAAACCATAATTAAAAATATTCCTTTAAATATTGATCCTGGTAAGATTTTCGGTACGAATGGCTTCATTTATGTTTTTAGTTCAGGAAATAATATGAATGATTCGATAATATATCGCTTATATACACCCGACAGCTACCACTTAAACATGATTCATAAACTTGACAGTTTTGTAGTCGGCAAAAGACCAATCGATTGTGTGAATGTAATGATTGAATATTCTGGGTATTTTCATCCCGGTCTATATATTCTCTGCAAAGGAAATTCAAAAATACCCCCGTCGATTGTTGAATTTGACCTGGTTACCAATAAAGTAGTCAGAACGCATTACTTTGAATCCACTGATTACAAACCTGAGAACTTATTTTGGATTTTACCTTATACTGAGAATACTAAACTGGTATCCTATATCAATAATAAACTGTATATTATTAATCTGGAAAATGGAATTGCTTTATCCCTGCTTACCAATAAAAATGTAAGTGAACTTGTAGGCTATAATAACTACTACATAGGCGTGTCAAGAGATACAACTTCAAGCACATCGTATTTATACAGATTCAAAATCCCAACATTTGAGATAGCTGATTCATTGGTTATTGATGGCAAGGCACTCAACATAATAGGAGATTATTACGAGTAGAGATTACTATCTGATATCTGCTGTCTTATAATCTGATTGACCTATTCTCTCGCCCTTTCAGGGCTGAATGTAATTGACAAACATTTAGCACAGGGTTTGCACCCTGTGCTGGGTTATATCGCCCTTTCAGGGCTTTTCGCGAAAAAAACAAGGACGTGATAAGGATTCAAACCTGAAGTGGTTAAAGGTACCAGCATAGGGTTAAACCCCTGCATCGAATCACCCTGAAAGGGTGCAAGATACCAGCACAGGGTGTAAACCCTGTGTTAATGACCGCATTCAACAATCAGCCCTGAAAGGGCGCAGGAAATATGCTTAGTATTGGAAAACCTCCTTCCAAGCTTCAATTATATCATTTTTTTAATGATATTTAATTATAATTCACCTTCAATCGTTTGGCAAAATCTGAAAAAACCATTATATGTATCAAAGACATTTTATAACCATTCTTTTTCTTTCCGGATTTGCGATTACAATGTACAGTCAGCAAAAGCCTCAATGGGAAATGCCGCTTTTTTTCGAAGATGCAACTGGAGCAAGGGACACTGTTTATATTGGATATGATTCTGCTGCCAGCAATGAAGTATATGTTATAGACACTGCCTTTGATGAGGGCTGGATTAGGATTGATACTACAAAGTTCAATGCATTTTTATGGATATATCCCAGTTATCTCCCGGCAGGTGCTTATCTTCTGACCTCAGACTCTGTAAGGGTAAAAGATATATCTTCTTTCCCTTATCCATATGCGCGTATAGGTTTTACAGGTGGTAAAATGCCTATAGTTGTAAAGTGGGTCGACAGTCTACTAAATAGCCCCGCCTTACCATTTCCGGATATCTCTCCAAGGCCGAGGGCCAGAATTGACTTTTATTGTGAAAGCGGGGAACCCGGCTATATTAATTGTCCTATTGAATATGATCCAATTTCGTTAACATCCTATAATACACCGGATTTAAAATATGTGGCTTCAGATAGTTTAGTGTTTGAAGGATCTGGAAATTATAGTCCATATAAAGCTATATTTAATGTATTCTTGCAAATTGTACCCCACGATTACCTTCTAACTAGTCTTTCAAATCAGCCGTATGCTCTTAATTGTACTATATATCCAAACCCGGTTACAAAATATCTCAACATCAGCAATCCATCCAATGATAACATAAAATTGACATTGTACAATTTAGTTGGACAAGCTATAATTCAAAACATTTCATCGCATCTTTTAATCTCAATTGATTTATCATATTTTCAGGATGGTATTTACATTTTGAAATTATCGAATGAAAAATATATTTATACTTCTAAAATTCTTAAAACACACAATTGACATAATCTTTCGCCCTTACAGGGCTGAATGTGCATGACAATCATTTAACACAGGGTTTGCACCCTGTGCTGGGTTATGCCGCCCTTTCAGGGCTTTTCGCGAAAAAAACAAGGACGTGATACAGGATTCAAACCTGAAGTGGTTAAAGGTAACAGCACAGGGTGAAACCCCTGCATCGAATCACCCTGAAAGGGTGCAAGATACCAGCACAGGGTGAAACCCTGCAGCGACTCACCCTGAAAGGGTGCAACGATACCAGTTCAGGGTGCTAACCCTGTGTTTCATGGCGTATTCAACATTCAGCCCTGAAAGGGCGCAGGAATAAATCTTAAAGCATGTTAAGAATATTTAATTAAATACAAATTCCGGTAAAATATTTCAGGGCTTGCATAAATTAGTGATAAACCCGACCTGATGAAAACCGGATTATATTTCCTATTCTTCATTTTTTTACCTGTTACTTCTTTTTCACAGGATTCTCAAAAAAGGATCTTATTAATAGGATATACTTACGAATCGAATTCGCTGAAAATTCTTCCGAATATTACTATTTCAGTTAATGGTAAAATTCAATTTATGTCGGATCAGATAGGTCATTTCAAAATCACCGTTGAAAGAACAGATACAATAAATTTCTCAGGGATTGGTTATAAAACAGCAACTTTGAACCTGGGTGATGCTTCATATGATGTGGATACCCTGATTCTTGACATTGTAATGGAACAACAGCCCTATGATGTGGCAGAAGCCAGAATAGTTCCCTTTCACTCATATGACGAGCTGAAAACAGCGATAATTAATATGGAGCCGGATCCTGCCAATTTATGCCACCTGTCTAAAGAAAATACAGACCTGATTTTGAAACAGAATAAGATCGTCGAGGGGCCCGGCCTTGATGCCTATGGAAATTACCGGTATGTTATGAAACGTTTTACAAATGATGGTAGTCCCGTGATCCTTATTTCAACCGATCCAACCAAGGGTATTTTCGCTTTGCTTCGTCAATTTGGAATAACAATGCCATGGGCTAAAAAGTGATATAATAACAAAGCCCGCTTTCGTGGGCTCCGATTCTCTTATGTAGTCCGTAGGAGGACCGAGCGTTAAGAAAAGCTCCGGTGGAGCTTTTTAGCGAAGGAGCCAGGATGCGCGATGGCCGAGCGCAGGCCAGGGATTCGATTCCCCAAAGGAATTATACAATAAAAAAGCCCGCTTTCGCGGGCTCCGATTCTCTTATGTAGTCCGTAGGGGAATCGAACCCCTGTTACCAGGATGAAAACCTGACGTCCTAACCCCTAGACGAACGGACCAAATTGCATTTTGGGAATGCAAAAGTAAAATAATTTTTTAACTCTGCAAAAAAATATTATTTCTTCTGCCACTTAACCATGATCTCCGTGAACGGATCACCCTGGGTAAGCGATTTTTCAAGTGTAACCCACACTTCCACACCATGAATTTCCATCGCGCGCTCAATCCATCCGCAAATCCGGGCTTCAACCAGCTTGCTCGGCTCCTCAAAATGGGTAATATGCAACACCACAAAAAGATCTCCCTTATTCACCACTTCCATGGTGCTCGGCTGGTAATAAGTCGAAAATATCCGGCCGGCACGCTCAATGACAAACTGCGGCGAAGCCGCTTTGATAAAGAACTTGTAAATACCGGTAAGCGCCGTTTCTGCACTGAAACGCCCGCATTGCCAGGCGCCTTTTACTGCATCGCTGTAAAGGATCTGACCCAGCACTTCCGTAGGAATGATGGCTGCGTCCTGCAACGAATACCAGTTAGAAGGCAGAACCGGTTCTGTAAAGATTTTCTTCGATTTCTCAGGTAACGCATCCAGCCAGGTTGAATATTTATCCGGGTGGAACTTTTTTAGATAATCCGGTATGGATTTAACTGCTGAGCCTTTGATTTCCATGGTGAGAGGTTTAATGGATAATGCTACAAAGAAAATAGTCTTTTCATAAACTTCATAATTAACTTATTAACAGATCAGGCTGTAGGCTGTAGACTGCAGGCTATGGCCTTTTGTCAATAGATTAATGAACAAATATTACTAGCCAGTAATACAAGAAAGGCCAGAATAAAAATAAAAAGAGGATGAAAGTTATTACAGTATCTGCAATGATAATTGCCGGTTTGAAAGGAAGTTTTGCCAGGAACAAACCTGATATACGCATAAACAATTGGATCAGGAAAAACATGAAAATCCGTATTCCAAATGGGTTAAAGGAAAGAGCATCATTGAAGCGAAAATGCATTATGGCAGAAAAACTCCTTGATAAACCGGTGCTTATTGATGATTTTCCGGTCATCATCCCTGAAACAGAAGGAACAGGATGTACCTTTCCAGGCAATCCATAATACCAGGAATAGAAGAAAACAAAAAATATGATAACAGCAAAAACCAGGTTGATTACCCTGTACGGATCACCGGATGCTGTCTTCACCTTCAAGGGCTTTCAGGGTATCTGTCATATCACCCATATCGGTCCCCTGGTCGGCAGCCGTATCCACTATGATATCCTGGTACACATTCTCATCATGCTGGAAATCTTCGAACCTCGGAGGACCGTTTCTGAACATCTCCCTTATAACCGGTGAGCTTATTTTTGAAAATGCGAATCCCCAGACCGAAGCAAAGGTCAAACCCACAATGGAACATACAAGCGCAGCTATTATAAGACCTTTAGGACCGAAACCACGGTTGGCCTGGGAAAGGGCAACCAGACTGAGAACTATACCGATGATGCCGAATAATATTCCGACAACAAAGGTACAGGGAATAATTCCCATGGGAATAGCAAGGATACCTAATATAAGTCCTGCAATGCCTAATCCCTGACCTGCTGAGCTTTTTGGTTCTTCCATGGTGTGATGTGTTTAATCAAATATACAATTTTTACTGTTCCTGACGTAATAATCTTCTAAAATCAAAAATCAGTGTTCGTTGTTCGATGTTGCTGGGACCTATAAGACCTTTGGGACCAATGGGACATTGCAAATTCTGAAACAACTCTGACAGGTCCTTCTGACTCTGTCAGGTTGTTCCATACCTTAATTATGCAGCGTATCCAGCAGCACTTCAAGTATTTTGCGTGCAGCGACGGATACAGAGGTACCGGGGCCAAAAATGCCCACTACACCCGACTTATAAAGAAAATCATAATCCTGTGCAGGTATTACGCCTCCCACGATGACCATGATATCTTCGCGACCCAGGTTCTTCAGCTCATCTATTACCTGCGGAACAAGAGTCTTATGTCCGCCGGCCAGACTGGAAACACCAAGCACATGAACATCATTTTCAACAGCCTGGCGTGCAGCTTCTGCAGGGGTCTGGAACAACGGGCCGATATCCACATCAAAACCGATGTCGGCATAGCCTGTGCTCACCACCTTGGCCCCGCGATCATGTCCGTCCTGTCCCATCTTGGCAATCATGATCCTCGGCTGACGGCCCTCCTGCTTTGCAAATTGGCCGCAAAGATTGCGGGCTATTGTATAGCTTTCTTCGCCTGCCGATTCGGATGAATATATACCTGATATCGACCTGATGAAAGCTTTATACCGGCCGCTGACCTTCTCGATGGCATAGGATATCTCGCCCAGGGTTGCCCTTACTTTGGCAGCTTCGATTGACAATTCAAGCAGATTGCCCGTGTTGTTTCTGACAGCCTCTGTTATGTTGTTCAAGGCAATCTCAACAGCCTGCTGATCGCGTGAAGCCTTTACTTCACTCAGCCTCTTCAGCTGTGCCTCACGAACTGCCGTGTTATTCACTTCAAGGATGTCGATGGGATCTTCCTTATCAAGCCTGTACTTGTTTACCCCCACAATGATATCTTTTTTCGCATCAATACGCGCCTGTTTTCTGGCGGCCGCTTCCTCGATGCGCATCTTCGGTAGTCCGGTTTCGATAGCCTTCGCCATTCCGCCCAGCTTTTCGATTTCCTGGATCAGGTCCCATGCTTTACGGGCTATTTCATTTGTGAGATATTCAACATAATAAGAACCTCCCCATGGATCCACGGTTCTTGTGATATTCGTTTCCTCCTGGAGGTAAATCTGCGTGTTACGGGCAATACGGGCTGAAAAGTCAGTTGGCAGAGCTATTGCTTCATCGAGGGCATTGGTGTGCAGACTCTGCGTGTGACCCAGCGCAGCGGCCATGGCCTCAATACATGTGCGGGCCACATTGTTGAATGGGTCCTGTTCCGTGAGGCTCCATCCTGATGTTTGCGAATGAGTCCGCAATGCGAGTGACTTCGGATTCTTCGGGTTGAACTGGCTTACAATTTTTGCCCACAGCATACGGGCGGCGCGCATTTTTGCTATTTCCATAAAATGATTCATTCCGATTGCCCAGAAGAACGAAAGCCTGGGAGCAAAGGAATCAATATCAAGCCCTGAATTCACTCCCGTTCTCAGGTATTCCAGTCCGTCAGCCAGTGTATAGGCCAGCTCAATATCAGCAGTTGCACCGGCCTCCTGCATATGGTAACCGGAAATGCTGATCGAATTGAACTTAGGCATATGCTGCGAGGTAAACCTGAAAATGTCAGCAATGATCCGCATTGACGTTTCAGGCGGATAGATGTATGTATTGCGGACCATAAACTCTTTGAGGATGTCGTTCTGAATGGTTCCGCTGAGCTCTTCGAGTTTGGCACCCTGCTCAAGAGCAGCAACAATGTAAAAGGCCATTACAGGAAGAACGGCACCGTTCATTGTCATGGATACCGACATCTTGTTGAGCGGAATCTGGTCGAACAGGATCTTCATATCGGCAATTGAATCAATCGCCACACCGGCTTTGCCGACATCTCCCACTACTCTTTCATGATCCGAATCGTATCCGCGATGAGTTGCCAGGTCAAAGGCAACGGAAAGACCTTTCTGTCCTGCGGCCAAATTCCTCCTGTAAAAGGCATTGGATTCCTCAGCTGTTGAAAAGCCCGCGTACTGCCTTATCGTCCAGGGCTGCATCACATACATAGTGGAATAAGGTCCGCGAAGGAAAGGAGGAATACCTGCCGCATAGGAAAGATGCTCCATGTTTTCGAGATCCTCCTTTGTAAATACGGGCTTCACCTGGATATGCTCTGCAGTAATCCAGTCTTCCTTCTGTTTCGGCTGCGAAGCAACAGATGGCCTTGTATTGGTGCTAATCTTTATATTTTTATAATCAGGTTTCATGAGATGTTACTGTTTAATTTGAATACCCAGTTTGCTGTGGAAATGCCTCAGCGTCTCCAGCACATTGGAACGCATATGGATGAACTCGGTGATTCCTTTTTGCTTCAATTCTTCCATCGAAGCCGGGGCACCGGCAACAACCACAATTGCCCTGTCACCAACAAGTTGAGCCACTTCAGGGGCAAATCCGGTGTATTCATCATCGCTGCTGCAAACTACAATGATATCAGCCTTCGCAGCAAAAGCTGCATCAACACCCTCTTTTTCATTTTTGAATCCCAGGTTGTCGATCACCTCGTAACCTGCACAGGCAAAGAAATTGGCCGAAAACTGCGAACGGGCCAATCGCATCGCCAGGTTACCATAGGTAAGCATGAAAACTCTCGGACGATGACCGGGATATTTTTCAACAGAAAGACGTAATTTTTCGAATTCCGCTGCAGCTCTCCTCGGCATAACCGGTTCAGTAAGTTTTTCCGAATTCAGGTTAGCTGCCGGAAAGGCAATTTCCTCATTGATGCATCCGTTCACGCTTTCATTCACTGCCGGGTACTGATTCGTTCCGAGCAATGATTCGCGCCTTGAAGCAATCAGGTCAAGCCGCTGGCGTGCAGTTTTTTCGAGTTCACCATTAATGAATCCTGAAAGGAATGATTTTGTAAATCCTCCCTGTTCATCAATCTTTATGAAAAGTTCCCAGGCATAATGAATCAGCGAATCCGTGAGCGATTCAATATAATAAGAACCCGCAGCAGGATCCACCACTTTGTTGAAATAGGATTCCTCCCTGAGGATTATCTGGATATTTCTTGCAAGTCTTTCTGATAAATCGGTAGGTTCATTGTATACCGTGTCAAAGGGCATAACTAACAACGAATTGCAGCCGCCCAGCACGGCTGACATAGCCTCGGTGGTTAACCGCAGCAGGTTTACATGCGGATCATATAATGTCTTGTTCCAGGTTGTCGTTATACTGTGGATAAATACAGGTGTTATCCGGGTGGTCGGATTAAATGCGCTCACCAGGTTTGAAACGAGCACCCTGGCAGCCCGCACTTTAGCAATTTCCATGAAGTAATCCGATCCGGTACCGAGGTTCCATTGCATGTGCCTCAATACTTCGGTTGCCGGCCGCTGTTCGTCAGCAAGGTTTACAAGATAATCGGAAATCATCGACAATCCGAAAGCCAGTTCCTGAACCACTGTTGCACCTGCATCACTGAACAGGTGGCTGTTTGCAGCAAGCGTGCGAAGAGAGGGAGCTTCCCTGAGAACGATGTCCATCATCTTCCGGGCGGCTTCCATATCATCCTGCTCCGAATAATAGAATCCTCCTGTAGCCGCAAGGTGACCCAGCGGATCAAATTCAACAGCCCCTTTGAAAGCCTCTCTTTTATTTCCTGATTCATCAAGTGCTTTAAACAGAAAATCGAGGATTTGAGGGGCATCATTTCCTGTAATGAAGTTTAACTGAACAGCTGAAGAATCCAGGCCTGTAACCAGTTTTCTGAATTCATCATAATGTATGCCGCCTTTGCGTTTCAGATCAAAACCGATTGAGCCGGCACCACGGCTTGCGGCTGTAAAAGCCTTCTCAACGGCGGCTTCTGTTTCGGTAACTTTGAAATCCTGCCTTATAAGCCAGCTGTTACAGCATGTCCTGTTTCCGCGCGCAAAAGGAAAAGTAGCAGGCGCGTGGTCAAGATATTTCAGCTTTTCAAGGTCTTCACGGGTATAATACGGTTTAATGCTGATATTTTCCGGTGTCTTCCGGATAAGTTTTTTGGCATAATCAGCACCTTTAAGGTCTTCGTGGATTTTTGCCTCCCATTCCGCCACGGTAACCGGTGGAAAGGAAGAAAATAGTTGTTGCTGTTCGTCCATTTTATGTTGGTTAATCTTTTTTTATCAATTGAGATGCGATAAATCGCGTCTCTACGAGCGTATTTAAATCATTTTAGCGGGATTTACCCACTGGTCAAACTGTTCGGCGGTCACCAGGCCAAGTTCTATAGCGGTTTCCTTCAGTGTCTTTTTCTCCTTATGCGCTTTCTTCGCAATTTTGGCGGCGTTCTCATAACCGATATGCGGGTTAAGTGCAGTTACAAGCATCAGAGAATTATCAAGATGCTCCTTTATCACTTCGTAATTCGGAACAATGCCTTCTGCGCATTTTTCAGTGAAAGATACGCATGCATCACCAAGCAGGCGGGCCGACTGCAGCACATTGGCTGCAATGAGCGGTTTGAATACATTGAGTTCAAAATGACCGGTCATTCCGCCGATTGTTACTGCCACATCATTGCCGGCTACCTGGGCACAAACCATAGTGAGTGCTTCAGGCTGGGTGGGATTTACCTTTCCCGGCATAATGGATGAACCTGGTTCGTTATCGGGAATCACGATTTCACCAATCCCACAACGCGGACCGGAGCTCAGCATTCGAACATCATTTGCGATTTTCATCAGCGCCGTTGCTGCTCTTTTAAGGGCTGCGCTCAATTCCACCATGGCATCATGAGCTGCAAGGGCTTCAAACTTGTTAGGGGCAGTGATAAACGGAAGGCCCGTTAATCCGGCAATCTTTTTTGCCACCAGTACATCATAGCCCTTAGGCGCATTTAAGCCAGTTCCAACAGCTGTACCGCCAAGAGCAAGCTCACGAACGGCTTCCAGCGCATTCCGGATGGCACGTATGGAGTTGTCGATCTGCTGTACATATCCCGAAAATGCCTGTCCCAGCGATAGAGGCGTGGCGTCCATAAAATGCGTACGGCCGGTTTTCACCACATCCTTAAATTCAATGGCTTTCCTATTCAGCGTTTCACGCAATTTCTGCATTCCGGGGAGAGTAACTTCCACTGCCATTTTGTAGGCGGCAATATGCATGGCGGTAGGGAAGGTATCATTCGAGGACTGCGACTTATTCACATCATCATTCGGATGCAGAACCTTCTTGTCATCTGTGAGTTTTCCCCCTGAAAGGACATGAGCACGATAGGCAATAACCTCATTCACGTTCATGTTCGACTGGGTACCTGAACCGGTTTGCCAGATCACCAGTGGAAATTCATCATTCAGCTTTCCTTCGAGTATTTCATCACAAACCTGCGAAATAAGATTCAGCTTATCCTTCGGAAGCACTCCCAGTTCAGCGTTTGCCAGGGCCGCGGCCTTTTTCAGGTAAGCAAAAGCATGGATGATTTCACGGGGCATACTGGCTTCGGGACCAATTTTAAAATTGTTTCTAGACCGTTCCGTCTGCGCTCCCCAGTACCGTGTTGCCGGTACCTTTACTTCTCCCATTGTGTCGTGTTCGGTTCTGTAATCCATATTAATTGTTTGATAGTGTTTGAATTAGTTTGAATAAGTTTGAAATGCTTGTTTTGACAAAGATTTATAACCTTTTCAAACGATTTCAAACGTCCTCAAACCGTTTCAAACGGTTATTTACCAGCAAATTCCATCAAATACGCCTTTATAAATGCATTAATATCGCCATCCAGCACTCCCTGAGTGTCGGATGTTTCATAGTCGGTCCTGAGGTCTTTCACAAGCCTGTAAGGATGCAGCACATAACTCCGGATCTGGCTTCCCCACTCGATTTTCTTTTTCTGGCCTTCGATCTCGGCCTGCTTTTCCATTCTTTTCCGCAGCTCCATTTCGTATAAATGCGATTTCAGAATTCTCATTGCATTTTCTTTATTCTGAAGCTGTGATCTCGTCTCTGTATTATCCACGGTGATACCGGTAGGCAAATGCCTTACCCTCACACCGGTTTCCACCTTGTTTACATTTTGTCCGCCTGCACCGCTCGACCGGAAGTAGTCGAACTCAATATCGGCGGGATTTATGACGATTTCGATTGTATCTTCAACAACAGGCGATACAAACACTGATGCAAAAGAAGTGTGCCGTTTATGATTGGAATCAAACGGTGAAAGCCGCACCAGCCGGTGTACTCCGTTTTCTGCCCTAAGATAACCATAGGCATACTCGCCGTCGAATTCAAGTGTAACCGATTTTATACCGGCATCATCTCCTTCGAGGTAACTCACTTCGCGAACTGCATAGTTGTTCCGTTCTCCCCAGCGGATGTACATACGCATAAGCATCTGCGCCCAATCCTGGCTTTCGGTTCCACCGGCACCCGAATTGATTTTCAGAATGGCCCCCATGCGGTCTTCTTCACTCCGGAGCATATTCCGGAATTCCAGATCCTCAACAAGGCCAAGCGTTGAAGCATATTGCTTGTCAATTTCTTCTTCCGTGGCTTCCCCTTCCTTATAAAAATCAAACAATACAGTGAGGTCATCAACATCTTTTTTTAGTTGATGATACCCTGTAGTCCAGCTTTTTAAGGTGGAAATGTCCTTCAGTTTTTTCTCGGCGGCTTTGGGATCGTTCCAGAAATCGGGAGCATGTGTCTTCTCCTCTTCTTCTTTTATCCGGGCAAGTTTATGATCGATGTCAAAGATACCTCCCCAGGGCGTCTGTGCGCTCTGTTAACGCTTTAATCTGTTCAATGGTAACCATGAACTGCAGTTTTGATTAAGGGGACAAATGTATGAAAAAAAGCCTATATACGGCATAGCAATTTCTTACTCGCCCTGGTCGCCCAGAAACTCCCGCATATCGTCAAACGCGTACCCCCTTGAAGCACCATACCTGGCCAGTTTGGCCCAAATCTCATAAGGCGCTCCCTTAACTGATTTCCGCTTTTTCGAAATCTCATGCCCGATCATGCTTCTGTATTCACTGCGATCGATTTCATTAAATGCTTCTTCAATGGTTTCATTTGAAATACCTTTCTGCTGCAACATGAGCCTGATTTTCACAAGGCCCCAGTGATCAAACCTGATTTTATCGCTTGTATAGGCAATGGCAAAACGGGTCTCATCCAGGTACTTTTCATCCTTCAACGACTGCAGGATTTGTTGCCGGTCATCTTCAGGCACATCCCATTTCCTGAGCAATGCCATAATGTCTGCAGGGCTCTTCTCCTGTCCGCTGCAGATGTGTTTCAACTTATTAAGAGCTACTTCCTGATTCATTTTTGTATTGTTTGATAGCTTCGCTGTTTGAATGTTTCGCGTTTGAATGCTTCGCTGTTTGAGAAAGTTTGAAAAAGAGTTTGAAACTGTTTGAAAACTCAAACTACATCAAACTACTTCAAACTACATCAAACTACTTCAAACTACTTCTTCGCTTTAATCATTCTGAATTTCCCGTTCAGATCCTTCCTTACTTCCACTGCATACAATCCTGCTGATTTAAGAAGCGTGGAAACCTCATCGGGAAATTTCTCATTGATCTCAAGGTACAGTGAACCGCCATCCAGGAGGTTTTTACGGGCCAACAATGCTATTCTTTTATAAAAAACAAGCGGATCGTGATCCGGCACAAACAAAGCTATGTGCGGTTCAAAATCAAGTACATTCTTTTTCATCAGAACAATCTCTTCCGGTGTCACGTAGGGAGGATTGCTGACCATTACCTGGTACCTGCCCGGCAACGCATCATTATCATTTAAAAGATTGA
Source organism: Bacteroidales bacterium (assembly GCA_035299085.1). Lineage (NCBI taxonomy): Bacteria > Pseudomonadati > Bacteroidota > Bacteroidia > Bacteroidales > Bacteroidales bacterium. The sequence goes on from DATGXG010000019.1 coordinate 96,280, forward strand.
AGTTGAAAAATTCAACAGAAGCCTTGTTGAGCCCGGCATTCTTTTTGGCCACAGCCAGGGCACCCGCAGAAATATCACATGCTGAAACCGCAGCCTTTTTCAAATTTACAGACAGGGATACCGCTATGCAACCACTTCCCGTAGCCAGGTCAACAATCCTGCACTGGTTCTCCGGCTCTGAATTGATAATCCAATGTACCAGTTCCTCAGTTTCCTGACGCGGTATTAACACATGCCTGTCTACTTCAAATGTCAGTCCATAAAACCAGGCATAACCAAATATGTACTGTATAGGCTCCCATTTTTTCAGCCTGGCTAATATTTCGTCGAATTTCCTGAGGCTTGCATCTGAAATCGGTTGATCCGACTTAAGAAAAGTGTCAATTTTGCTGTAATTTAGCACATGTTCGGAGGCCAGTAAGAAAATCTGACTGATTTCCGCATCAGGATAGTAACCTGAAAGCCCTGACCGGAACTGCTGCCTGATCTCTGAAAGTACGGTTGTGGTTTCCATCAGGTAAATTTAAATAAAGTACATGACACAGAAGTCAACGGCGGAAACATATATGCAAAGATGTCTTGATCTGGCGGTTACCGGATTGGGAAAAACAGCTCCGAATCCAATGGTCGGAGCGGTGATTGTTCACAACGACCAGATCATCGGTGAAGGATATCATAAAGCTTTCGGAGGTCCGCATGCTGAAGTCAATGCCGTGAATGCAGTAAGGGATAAAAAGATGTTAAAGGATTCCACTCTTTATGTAAACCTTGAACCCTGCTCCCATACCGGAAAAACTCCACCCTGTGCTGATCTTATCATAAACAGCGGCATCCCGCGTGTGGTAGGCGGCATGACTGATCCCAACCCGGTTGTGGCAGGCAGCGGATTTTCAAAATTGCGCAGTGCCGGTGTGGAAGTCGTTACTGATGTCCTTCACGATGAATGCCTTGAATTGAACAGGAGGTTTATCCTGTTTCATACCCGGCGCCGGCCTTATATTATTCTGAAATGGGCACAAACAAGCGATTGTTTTATTGACGTGCTCAGGGGACAGAAAGAATACCCCCAGCCAACCTGGATTTCAAATGAAATTTCAAGGATGCTGGTTCACAAATGGCGGAGTGAAGAACAATCGATCCTTGTCGGCACCAACACCGCCATCATGGATAATCCGCGGCTAAACGTAAGGGAATGGCCGGGCAGTTCACCATTGCGAATGGTAATCGATAAAACACTTAAATTGCCTAAAATTTTGAATTTGTTCGATAACAGCAATCCTACAGTTGTTTTCAATTCACTCAGTGATGAACAGTCAGGAAATACCCGTTATGCAAAAGTCGCTTTTGACGATACTTTCCTTGAAAATATGCTGAGCTGGCTATTTGAAGCCGGGATTCAATCTGTACTGGTTGAAGGCGGAAAAATTCTCCTCAACAGCCTGATCCGTAAGAACCTGTGGGATGAGGCCAGGGTGTTTAAAGGCAATAAACTTTTCGGGCAGGGGGTTACGGCACCTTCCATTCCTTTGTCGAATCCCGAAGAATATCTTATCCGCGAAGACCTGCTTATGATTTACCGAAACAGGTAAATTCAATCCTGTACCTGCTAAAAACAACCATTTTTAAAATAATCCGTATCAATACTTTACCATAATTATAAATACTTTCAACCTGACATTTATCGTAAAGTAAATCAACGGATTATGAAAACCGCTACAATATTAGCATTTCTACTGGTCACCGGAATTTTCTCACAAAACATTTCTGCACAAAATGCCCGCCAGTATTATAAAACAGGGCTTACTTTCGTAGAGGCAAAGAACCACAGGGATGCAATAGCCCAGTTTACAAAAGCGATTGAAATCGATCCGGAATACGCACAAGCGTATGTTGAAAGGTCCAGGTCATACGAGGCAATCAATGATCTTCAGAATGCCGCCGATGATTTGAAGAGGGCGCTTACCTTCGAACAGAAGGAACCCGAAATCTATTATGATGCCGCCAGACTGAATTACCAGCTTGGAAATCACCAGGCAGCCCTTGAACTGATCAATAAATGCCTTTCGATGGAAAAGAAATCCGAAGTGGCCCACCGGTTGCTGGCCCGCATCCAGATGGCACTTGAAGATTATTCCAATTCACTGGTTACGATCAACAAAGCCATCGAACTAAAGGATAATGCAGAAAACAACTTCTACCGTGGTGTTCTTTCAGAGAAAATGAAAAACTACAACCAGGCAGAGATAGATTATAAATCAGCCATTTCAAAAAAACCTGACTATACAGAAGCCCTTCTTTCGCTGGCTTCACTTAAACTTATGCTGAACAAACCGCAGGAAGCTCTTGAATACTGCAACACTGTTATTGCAAAGGACCCCAATCATAAAGAGGCACTACTGATTCGCAGCCGTATACATGCAAAGCTCACAGAATACCCTGCCGCTATTGATGACTTGTCAAAGATTCTATACAACAACCCTGATGATAAGCAAATGTATGTTGTAAGGGGTAATTATTACCAGGAATTCACCCAACACCAACAAGCGATCAATGATTTTTCAAAGGCGCTTTTGCTTGATCCCAAATATTCGGAAGCCATATATAAAAGAGCATACTCGTACGAGCAGGTAGGAGATTTCAAATCGGCCATAAAGGACTATGAATCGCTGACCACTTTATCGTCAGAGGACCTTGTTGCGCAGCAGCATCTGAATAATGCACGCAAAAGGCTCTTTGAACTCAACCGGGAATCGGTAGCTCCGAAAGTATCACTTATCGAACCACAGGTTTTCAACGATTCCACTTTGAAAATTGCCAGGAATAAAATTTCAGTGTCGTTACGGGGAAGAATTTCAGATCAGAGTGAGATCAGTAAAGTTACAGTAAACAAGAGACCGGTTAATATCTTCAAATCTGGTGAAAACTACGAATTTACAGCGGATATTGAAATTAATCTGTCAGACGTGATAATTATTCAGGCAATTGATGTGTATGATAATATCCGAACGGTCAACTACAGTATTACCCGCACTGAAATTGATCCTCCAGTCATATCCATTCTTGCACCGTATGCTTCGGATAATGGCGAGATTTACCTCGATACGGACAATTCGAACCTATATGTGGAAGGCACAATCAGCGATGAAAGCACAATCAAATCAATCCTGATTGACGGCGTTGCTGCCAGTTTCACACTCGATGACCTGAATCCCCGGTTCACTGCAACCATTAACATTGCCAATAAAAACAAATTCAACGTTACCGCAACGGATATTTACGGGAACGATACAATTGAAACATTTACACTGAACCGCGAAGGTGTATCCTTGCTTGAAGCCAATCCGATGGGCCGTACATGGGTTGTTTTTATTGAAAATTCAAACTATGAGACGTTCCCAAGCCTTGACGGACCTTCGAAGGATGTTACCCTGATGCGCTCTGCCCTTGCCCGCTATGACATTCAGAAGATCATACACAAGCAGGACATGACCAAAAAAGAAATGGAACGATTCTTTTCAATTGAGCTCAGGGATTTGCTCAGGAGCAACAAGGTAAATGCTTTGCTTGTTTGGTACGCTGGGCACGGCAAATTTTACAACGAAACCGGATACTGGATACCGATAGATGCCAAACGCGACGACGAATTCACCTATTACAACCTCAACGCCCTCCGGGCATCATTGCAGTCGTACACATCGTACATCACTCATGATCTTGTTGTGACTGATGCGTGCGAGTCGGGCCCGACCTTTTACCAGGCCATGCGAGAAACACCAAAGGAAAGAAACTGCAACGACTGGGAAGCAGTGAAATTCAAATCATCACAGGTATTTTCTTCCGCCGGTTATGAGCTGGCTGTTGATAATTCGCAGTTTACGAAAACTTTTGCCAATACACTGGCTAACAATCCGAATGCCTGTCTTCCAATCGAATCCATTGTGAATAAGGTCACAATGGCCGTTACACAGAGCAACCAGCAGAAACCAAAATTCGGTAAGATCACAGGACTTGAAGATGAAGACGGAACGTTCTTCTTCATGTCGAAAAACAAGTAACAGGGATTGTTCCGATGATGCCAATGGTTATATTACAGGTCAAACGGCTGCCTTTACTGATTATTGCAGCGGTTTCTGGCATCGCAGGATCCGCACAGACGTACTTTTTCGATAATTACAGCACCCAGCAGGAATTTGAATCCAAAGTATACTGCATTGTTCAGGATCGCCAGCATTATGTGTGGCTTGGCACACCGGCAGGTTTATGGAGGTATGAGGGAAAAACTTTTACAAATGAATCACAGGCAAAAGGATTGCCTGATGGCAGTGTAAGAGCCCTATTTATCGACGACAATCAGAACCTCTGGATCGGCTATGAAGGAGGCGGTATTTTCAGGAAAACAGGAACCCGCTATGAACGTATTGCATCCCTCGATTCTGTTCTTAAATCAAATATTACTTCGATCAATGAAGATAAAGACAAGAGGCTCTGGATCACCTCAGAATCCGACGGTGCCCTTGTTATTGAGAATCCAGGTGCGCCTGTAAAAACACTGAAATATGAGCATTTTCTGAAAGGCAAAAGCCTGGGTGACCAGGTTTTCAACAGCACGGTTACATCCAACGGGAATCTCTATTTCATAACGAATATTGGCATCAAAAAATACAATAAGGAGGGACATAGGTTTGAAGTATTTAAGCCTACCGGCTTATCCACGTATTTCAGCATCTCCGTCTTTTATGAAGACAGTAAGGGCAATCTGTGGTTTGGTACCTATAACGGCGGTTTATCCAAAATGGACGCCCGGGATAAATCATTTACTTATTACGACACAGGTGACGGCCTGGCTTCGAATTGGATCACGGCCATTACCGAGGATAAATCAGGAAACATCTGGATCGGCCACTGGAAGGACAATGTAAATACCGGGGGAATATCCCGGATTGATCCTAAAGGTAACATACAGGTCTTTAACACCGGCAACGGTCTGCACGATGACCATATATGGTGCATTACGGAGGACCATGAAGGAAATCTGCTGATAGGAACCACTGATATGGGACTTGAAATTTTCAAGGGTGAAAAATTCGTCAGCTACATGAACACCCCCGGTGTGATAGGTAACCAGGTGAATGCCATTATAGAAAGTACACCGGGTGACATATGGTTCGGCACAAACCAGGGCATATCGGAATTTCACCGTGAGAAAGACAGGGCCACAGTAACGCAGATAAACCAGTCGAATCACTTTATCAGCAACCAGATACGATTCTTTAAGAAAGACAATAACGGAAATATTTGGATTGGCACCGGCGACGAAGGCGTGCTGCTTTATAACACCCGGAAACGCCAGTTCATATCGCAACCCGGCATCAATAGTTACATACCCTATTACCAGGTTCTTACTAAAGGAATTACAGCACTCGAAATTACAAATGACGGGCACTTATGGATAGGAACCATTGAGGGGCTTGTTGAATTCGATATTAACAATAACCGGTATGTGGCCACTTATACCCAGGGTAACGGAATTGCAGGCAATGAAATAAGCGCTCTTTACGCGGATACGAAGGGTTTGCTGTGGGTAGGTTCAGGCAAGAACAAAGGCCTTGCCCTGTTGAAGGACAGAAAATTCACAATTATCAAGCGACTTGGAGAGATCAGCCCATCCTGCATTACGGAAGACAGGTCAGGAAATATCTGGATAGGCACCGATTCTAAAGGCATTTATGTGCTGAAAGAGAGTACCGTGATTCATTACGGTATAGTCAACGGACTGCTTTCGAACCATATTAACCTGCTTTGCTGTGATGAGCACGACAATATATTTGCCGGTTCAAACCTGGGACTAAATAAGATTGATCAGCGAAACCAGAAAATCATTTCCTATACACGCAAACTCGGCTTTACGGGCATTGAAACCAAACCAAATGCCTGGTTTGCCGATGACAGGGGTTATATGTGGATAGGAACAGCCAATGGTGCTATGCGGTGCGACAGCCGGTTGCTTGCTGAAGAGGATACCATAAAGCCCGGTATCCGGATAACCGGAATTCTTATGAAAGGCGCTTCACTTGATAGCAGCAGCACAAGACGATTTTCAAGCACTGAAAATGATTTCACTTTTAACTATGCCAGCATCAGCTTTGCCAATCCCGAAGGCATTACCTACCAGGTTTTATTACAGGGATATGATGAAAAATGGCAGGATGTAAAGAATGAAACCAGGAAAATCTACAATAAACTGGCTCCGGGACGCTATATCTTTAAGGTAAGAGCAAAAAATGAATACGGGGAATGGACCCTGAAACCTGCCGAATATAGTTTCCGAATCCTGGCGCCTTTTTACAAACGGGGGTATTTTATCATTTCAGTCGTTCTGATCATACTGGCTTTCATTATCGTTTATATTAAAATTCGTGAAAGGAATCTTATCCAGGAAAAACGGGTTCTTGAAGCCAGGGTCAATGAAAGAACCCAGGCCCTTCAGGAAGCCAACCTTTTGCTTTCGATGAAGAACAAGGATATTCTCGACAGTATCACGTATGCCAAACGGATCCAGTTGGCCATTCTTCCGACAGAGATCCTGTTCGAGAAGACCTTTATTCTTTACAAGCCCAAGGATATCGTTAGCGGTGATTTTTACTGGATGAATGTGGCAGGCGGTAAAGAATTTGCCGCAGCCGTTGATTGCACAGGCCATGGAGTACCGGGTGCTTTTATGTCGTTCATCGGGTTTACCTCACTGAACAAGATCATCATTGAGCAGGGAATCTATAATCCTGCGGCAATACTCGACAGGCTGAATATTGAAGTTGCTGTAACCCTTCATCAGAAAGGTGAAGCTATTGTCAATGACGGTATGGATATTTCATTAATATGTTATTCCCCCGATACCGGAATCCTTGAATTTTCAGGTGCTTTTAACTCGCTCGTCATTATCAGAAACAAGGAATTGATCGAAATTAAGGCCGACCGGTTTGCCATCGGCCGCTCTACCGGTAATGAAAAAAACTTTACCAATCATACATTCAAGGTTGAAAAAGGCGATTCGGTGTATATGTTCTCCGACGGTTATGCCGACCAGTTCGGCGGCCCCGACGGGAAGAAATTCAAAACATCGACTCTTAAGGAGCTTCTCCGTAATATAAGCGAATCCGATACGGAAACCCGGTTAAAAATTCTTGACTCTGCTTTTGAGAACTGGAAAGGTAACGGAGAGCAAATAGATGATGTGCTTGTTTTCGGACGCCAGTTTTAACTTACTTTGGAAAGAACCCTCCGAGGGATCATAGATTTAATGGCTTCATAGATGCTGTCGGCATCAAACCCGCATTCTTTATAGAGTTCCTGCTGGGTACCATGGTCCACAAAGGTATCGGGAACTCCCAGGCGTTTTACATTGGCCTGGTAACCGTTGTCGTTCATGAATTCGATCACCGCGCTTCCAAATCCGCCTGCAAGCACGCCGTCTTCAACGGTGACAATATTTTTAAAAGTGCGGAATATACTGTGCAGGCATTCTGTATCCAGTGGTTTCACAAATCGCATATCCCAGTGTTCCGCTTCAATATTCTCGCTATCAAGACGGTCAAGTGCATCGCTGGTTAGGTTTCCGGCGTTCCCGACAGTCAGTACGGCTACTTCCTTCCCCGGTCTGATCATTCTTGCCTTACCTATTTCGATTTCACGGAAAGGCATCTGCCACTCATTATTCCGGCCTCTTCCCCGTGGATACCGGATAGCAAAAGGACCCTGATTTTTAAGCTGGCTGGTATAAAGCATATTCCTCAAATCCTGTTCATCCATGGGAGCTGCAACAATCATATTGGGTATGGAGCGCAGGTAGGCTAAATCGAAAATGCCCTGGTGGGTGGCGCCGTCGGCACCCACAATCCCTCCACGGTCGATACAGAAAACAACAGGAAGTTTCTGAAGGGCCACATCATGAATTACCTGGTCATAAGCCCTTTGAAGAAAGGATGAATAGATATTGCAATACGGAATAATTCCCCGGGCGGCAAGTCCGGCCGAAAATGTGACTGCATGCTGTTCGGCAATACCCACATCGAAAGCTCGGTCAGGCATCTCGTCCATAAGAAATTTCAATGAGCATCCCGAAATCATTGCAGGTGTAATGCCCACAATCTTATCATTCATCCTTGCCAGTTCGAGGAGTGTAATTCCGAATACATCCTGGTAAAGTGGCGGTTCGTGCCCATCTGATGCCGAAGGCACCAGTGCACCGGTGTTCCTGTCGAACTTACCGGGAGCGTGATATACTGTCTGATTCATCTCGGCCAGGGGGAATCCTTTGCCTTTCACCGTCATCAGGTGAAGCAGTTTTGGACCGGGAATGCTCTTCATGTCCTCCAGAACTTCAGCCACATGCAGCACATCATTGCCGTCGATAGGACCGAAATACCTGAAATTAAACGATTCAAAAAGATTACTCTGGTGCATGAGAATCGACTTCAGCCCGTTTTCGAGCTTCTGTGCATATTCTCTTGCATGAGGTGCTATTTTATTGATCTTGCCGAACAGGTGCCAGAGATCACTTTTAACCCGGTTGTAGGTGCGTGACGTAGTGATGTCGGTAAGGTATTCCTTGAGGGCGCCAGTGCCTGGATCGATTGAAATATTATTATCATTGAGAATGACAAGAAGATCGGTCTTTTCCATTCCGGCATTGTTCAATCCTTCGAAAGCCATTCCTCCTGTCATGGAGCCATCGCCGATTATGGCCACCACATTACGTTTTATGCCCTGCAGGCGGTCGGCAACAGCCAGTCCAAGTGCTGCCGAAATTGAAGTGGATGAATGGCCTGTGCCGAAAGCATCATATTCGCTTTCGCTCATCCTCGGAAATCCGCTGATCCCCTTGTACTGTCTGTTAGTGTGGAAGTTTTCCCTTCGTCCGGTCAGAATTTTATGGCCGTATGCCTGGTGACCGACATCCCAGATCAGCGCATCATGCGGCGTATTGTAAACGTAATGAAGTGCAACAGTAAGTTCCACAACACCAAGGTTTGCACCAAGATGACCCGGATTGGAAGCACAGGCATCAATTATAAACTGGCGCAGTTCATCGCAAACCTGCGGAAGCTTTTCTTTTTCGAGTGTTCGCAGGTCTGACGGGTATTTGATCTGGTTAAGTAGCAGTGATTCCCTGTTATCTTCCATCTTAAGGAAATGTCAGCCTTTAAAAGGGTTGTGGTTACAGTTAGTTTTCAAGGTCTCAAAGTTAATAATTAATTGGTTATTTAACTTGATATTGTGGCTGTGCGTAGTAATTTAGGCTTGTTTTAATGTAGAATTGAATATGAGGAAAATTTCGTGTTTCTGTGTAGTGGCGCTCATTGCCTTTTCATGTGTTCCGCCTTCGAAATTCAAGGCTTTGCAAAAAGTTAATGTGAATTGTGAGCAGGAAAGAGATGATCTGAAAGCTGCCAATGAAAAACTTACTGTTGATAATACCGAATTAAATGCACGCCTCCTGAGGGCAGATAAACAGCTTGCAAAAGCGGGTGAGGATACTGTAAGGTGGCAGGATGAAGTGACTCGCCTTTCCAGGGAAAACATGATGCTTTCAAGGGATTACAACGATCTTCAGCAGGCACAGCAGGCTTTGGCAAAAGGCAGTGAAACAGAGATTAAACGGTTAATGAATGAATTGCAGGCTTCGCAGAAAGATCTCCAGCAGAGAGAAGCCGACCTGAATAAGCTTTCCGCTGACGTAAATGCACGTAAAACGGAGCTTGACAGGGTTCAAAAGGAACTTGATCAGCGAAACCAGCGACTGACTGAACTTGAGAAAGGGTTGGAGGAACAGCAGGCATCTGTGGCCGAATTACGTAAGAAGGTTTCTGATGCCCTGCTTGGTTTTGAGAACCAGGGTCTGACGGTGACTCAGAAAAACGGTAAGGTATATGTTTCTCTTGAGGAGAAGCTCCTGTTTAAAAGCGGAAGTACCGTGGTAGATCCCAAAGGCATTACCGCTCTTAAAAAGCTTGCGGGAGTGCTTGAACAAAATCAGGATATCAATGTCATGATTGAAGGGCATACGGATGATGTGCCGGTAATTGCCGGTTCAAACTATAAAGATAACTGGGACCTGAGCGTTTTACGGGCTACAAGCATCGTGCGTATTTTACTTGACGGAACAGGGATTAACCCGAAACGACTGACAACAGCAGGCAGAAGCCAGTATTTACCAGTTGATCCGGCAAAAACCGCAGAAGCCCGTCAGAAGAACAGGCGAACAGAAATTATCCTTTCACCGAACCTTGAAGAACTCTATAAGTTAGTAGAATAGGATTTTCATAACATTTGGCATTTTAAAATCAATATTTTAAATTTGTTACCGTTACTCAAAACCGCTTAACAATGGAAGAAGAAGCACGCTTTTGTGTCGAAATGGCGCAGGAAAAAATGGATAAGGCTATAAAACATCTCGAGGATGAACTTGTGCATGTCCGCGCCGGTAAAGCAACTCCTGCAATTCTCGACGGTATAACCGTGGATTACTACGGGGCTGTGACACCGCTTGCCCAGGTATCCAATATCGGAACACCTGATCCGAAAACCATTGTTATACAGCCCTGGGATAAATCAATGCTACAGGTAATTGAGAAAGCCATTTTGTATGCCAATATTGGTTTGACTCCCAATAATAACGGCGAGATCATCCGACTGAACATACCTCCGCTTACCGAAGAACGCCGCAGGAACCTTGTAAAACAGGTTAAAACAATGGGCGAAAATACAAAGGTAAGTATCCGCAATGCACGCCGTGATGCCAATGAAGAACTGAAGAAACTTCAGAAAAACGGATTGCCCGAGGATGTGGAAAAGGAATGTTTTGATGAAGTGCAGCAGGAGACCGACTCCTCAATTGCCAAGGTTGATGTGATCGTTACCGCCAAGGAGAAGGATATTATGACGGTTTAGTGTCACCCTGAGCGGAGTCGAAGGGTTTTCGCTTCGCAAGCTCAGCGACCAGATTTTTTAAATAACAGGCATGCCTTCGGCAAGCTCAGTCATGCCGCTCAATATCCAGTATCAAGTATCAAGTATCCAATATCCAGCATCTGATACCAGTCACCATTCACTAATCACTAATCACTACACCATGTCACTCAAATACAAACGCGTACTGCTCAAACTCAGTGGTGAAGCCCTGATGGGAGATAAAAAATCAGGCCTGGACGAGGCAATCCTTGAGTCGTATTGCAGGCAGATAAAGGAGGTGCAGGACCTGGGAGCCGAAGTTGGAATCGTAATCGGGGGAGGAAATATTTTCAGGGGACTTTCAGGCCTGAAATCAGGATTTGATCGCGTGACAGGTGATTACATGGGTATGCTCGCTACCGTGATAAACGGACTGGCTTTGCAGACATTTATCGGACAGGCAGGCGGTAAGGCACGGGTACTTACGGCAATTGAGATGCTTCCCGTTGCAGAACGGTATACAAAAACACTCTCAGAAACATTACTTTCCCAGGGCTATGCCCTGATCTTCACTTTTGGTACCGGTAACCCGTTTTTTACAACCGATACGGCGTCGGCATTAAGAGGGGTTGAAATAGAAGCCGAAGTAATTTTAAAAGGTACCCGGGTGGATGGTGTCTATACCGCCGATCCTGAAAAAGATCCTGCTGCTGTTAAATACAAGGATGTTACATTTGAGGAAGCTTACAACAAAGGTCTGAAAATAATGGACCTCACAGCTTTCACCATGTGCAGGGAAAACAATGTACCTATAATTGTTTTCGACATGAATACTCCCGGGAATCTTAAGAAGCTGCTGCAGGGCGAGGATGTGGGGACACTGATTCATAACTAAGAACATCCAGTATCACTCTTTGCGATGCCATGCCTGTGCGGGCAGATTGCTTCGTAGACAGGCAATCCGGTAATAATCAAAGATTTATCACGCTCCTCGCAATGACGAGCTTTTGCAGCATCCAGCATCCAGCATCCAGTATCCAGTATCTAATAAAAAAGCCGTTCCTTTTGAGAACGGCTTTTTTAATTTCAATTTATTAAATAATTACTGGTTAAGCGAATAGCGCATAAAACCGGTAACTTTTACGTCTTTGTCCACTTCCTGGAGATATTGCCTTACGGTTTTGGTGCTGTCTTTTGTAAATTCCTGGTTAAGCAGGGTGCTTTCCTTAAAGAACTTGTTCAGCTTGCCTTCGGCAATCTTATCCAGCATGTTTTCAGCTTTTCCTTCGTTGCGTGCCTGTTCACGGCCAATTTCCTTTTCCTTTTCGATAACTGAAGGAGGAACATCAGCTTTATCAACAGCAACCGGATTCATAGCGGCAACCTGCATGGCAATGTCGCGTCCGACTTTTACATCAATTGCTTTGCTTAAGCCAACCAATGTTGCAAGACGGTTTCCCGGGTGAATGTAAGGAACAACCTGAGCAGCTTCGATCTTCTCATAATAAGAGAGTTCAAGCTTTTCACCAATGATACCGATTTGTTCGGTAACCCGTTCGCCAATGCCCCGGCCGTCGAGCTTAATGTTCTTAAGCGCTTCAAGATCGGCAGGCTTATTCTGAACGGCAGCATCAAGGATACTTTCAGCCAGTTTAATGTAATTTTCATTCTTGGCTACAAAGTCGGTTTCGCAATTTAATACGATGAGTGCACCGAAAGTTGCATTGCTATTGGTTTTTGCTATAACAACACCTTCCATTGCATCACGATCGGCTCTTTTGCTTGCTACAAGCTGTCCTTTTTTGCGGATAATTTCGACTGCTTTTTCAAAATCGCCATTTGACTCTTCAAGCGCGCTTTTGCAATCCATCATGCCGGCACCTGTCATTTTTCTGAGTTTGGCGACTTCTGCTGCTGTAATTGCCATAATTTCTTATTTAATCGTTATTAAACTTCTTCTTCTTCCTCTTCTTCTTCCTCAATTTCGACATTCACGCCTTTCTTGGCAGGAGCTTTAAGAGCAACCGTTTTATGTGCGCCTCTTCTTTCCTGTTCTTCATCGAAATCCTCATCACCTTCTTCGACATCCCCCTTATCGCCCTTCTTGCCTTTTACATCGCCTTCTTTCTCACGTTCCATCTTGCGTTCATCGAGGCCTTCCTGTATGCTTTTGCAAATAATTTCGAGAATGAGAGAAATCGATTTTGATGCATCGTCATTTGCCGGGATCGGGAAATCCACCAGGTTAGGATCCGAATTGGTGTCCACCATGGCAAAGATCGGAATATTCAAACGGCGGGCTTCGTGCACGGCAATGTGTTCCTTGCTGATGTCAACAATAAACATGGCAGCCGGAAGCCTTGTAAGATCGGAGATACTGCCCAGGTTCTTCTCAAGTTTGGCCCGTTGACGGGACACCTGCAGTTTCTCACGTTTTGAGAGGTTATCAAAAGTACCATCGGTGGCCATCCTGTCGATGGATGACATTTTCTTTACAGCCTTACGGATTGTCGGGAAGTTGGTGAGCATTCCGCCCGGCCAGCGTTCCGTAACATAAGGCATATTAATTATTTTCACCTGTTCGGCTACAATGTCTTTAGCCTGTTTCTTGGTGGCTACAAACAGGACCTTGCGTCCTGATTTGGCTATATTTTTTAGCGCTGCTGCAGCTTCCTCAAGTTTTACCAGTGTTTTCTGTAAATCGATAATATGAATACCCTCTTTCTCCATGAAAATATAAGGAGCCATAGCGGGATTCCACTTTCTTCTCAGGTGACCAAAATGTACACCTGCATCCAATAATTGCTGAACTGATGTTTTAGGCATGTTTTAAATTTGTTTACGTTCTATAAAAATCAATTGATGAGTAGCCAGCTCCACTGAGTCTCATCAATTTAGATACTAAACCAGATAAGAGATACTAACGCTTGCTGAACTGGAATCTTCTCCTGGCGCCGGGCTGACCGGGTTTCTTACGCTCAACCTCACGGGGATCCCTGGTGAGCATCTTATTACTCTTAAGGGCATCTTTGCTCTCGGGCTTAACAATTGTCATTGCCCTTGCAATAGCCAGACGCAATGCTTCGGCCTGACCCTTAATTCCGCCACCCTGAAGATTTACGGTAATATCATATTTATCAGCAACTTCGGCAATGTTCAATGGCTGAAGAACAATATACTGAAGCTGTTCAAGCGGGAAATAATTCGCTAATTCGCGATCATTAATAACAATTTTGCCTTTGCCTTCTTTTAAATAAATTCTGGCGACTGCACTTTTTCTGCGTCCAATGGCATTAACTATTTCCATACTTGTTATTTGTAGTTTAATTTAAGTTCTTTAGGTTGCTGTGCGGTATGAGGATGCTCGGTTCCGGCATATACATAAAGGTTGCCGTATATCGCATTACCCAGCCTGTTGCGGGGAAGCATCTTCTTTACAGCAGTTTCAATAATACGGGTCGGATCAATAAGAGCCATATCATGCGGAGAAGTAATACGCTGTCCTCCTGGATAACCTGTATGCCGAACATATTCCTTATCGGTCCATTTCTTACCGGTGAGCCTTATCTTTTCAGCATTTATGATAATAATATTATCTCCACAATCTACATGGGGAGTATAGCTGGTCTTGTGCTTTCCCCTGAGAATGCTGGCTACCTGTGAGCTCAGTCTTCCCAGTACCTGATTCGTGGCATCCACTACAAACCATTCTTTCTGAACAGTAGCATTATTTGCAGAAACCGTTCTATAACTCAGTGTATTCACGTCGTTTGTTATTGTTAAATTTCGCTGCTTATTATATACTTTACCCTTAAAATAGGGAGTGCAAAAATACAATTTATTTTAATTTTACAAGATATTTTCAGATTTATTTTCTTATGAATCACTAACCCTGTATTCATTATGAAGCGGTTGGAAAAAATCAAGATATGAATTATTCTGCAGGAAGGGAACCACTTCACAGGACTGTATATTTGTTCGGACTTGCCCTGCTTGTCAGCTGTCTGCCCCTTTCACGCTACCTTTTGAGTATTGCGCAATTCACAATTGTTATTAACTGGATTGCAGAAGGAAATTTTAAGAGGAAGTTCTCAATCCTTCACAAGAACCCTGCCATTTTGCTTTTCGCCTCTGTATTCATTGTATATGCTGTCGGATTACTTTACAGTGAAGATCTTAAAACCGGGTTTGAAAAGATTATCAATACGCTTCCGCTCTTAATACTGCCCCTTGTGATAGGTACTTCGAAACCTTTGAGTACAAAGGCTTCGAGAAGATTATTGATCCTTTTCACAATTGCCGTTTCAGCCGCTTCAATGGTTTGTTTTATCCGGTATGCTGGTTACGGACTTCCCCCAGGAGCGGATTTCAGGGAAATTTCGGTTTTTATGTCCCACATCCGGTTTGCTCTTCTTATTGATATGGCTATCGCTATTTCGATTTATTATGCAATTCGAAAGCATGGGGATGAACCCCTGTCGGTTTTACGCTCACCCTGGTTTTTTATAATACTATCCGTATTCCTGACCGCCTTTCTATTTTTTCTCCGCTCTGCAACCGGGATTGTTATATTCTTCATTATCCTGGGCGTTTTTGGTGTTAACAGGGCTTTCCACTCTAAAAGCAGATTTATACGATATAGTATTTTAGGAGCTACAACCGCATTTTCATTGACGGCTGTGCTAACTGTGTACTTTACCTGGAATAGGAATTTTAGTCCGAAACCTTTCAACCCTACCCGGCTTAAGGATAAAACAGCAAATGGCAATTTGTATACACATGATATAGAAGCCGGAATACTCGAAAACGGCAATTATACCTGGCTTTATATTTGCGAACCGGAACTGGAAAGGGAATGGAACCGGCTAAGCCCGATTCATTATGATGAGTTTGACCACAGACACCAGGCCATCCGTACCACTATAATCCGGTATCTGACTTCAAAGAACCTTACAAAAGATTCAGCAGGGATTCATCATTTGAGCCAGGCAGACCTATCAAATATTGAAAAAGGACTTGCCAATTACAGGTTTTCTGAACACCCCGGCATCCGGCAAAGGCTCTATGAAACTCTTTATGAAATCCATATCATAAGAAAATCAGGATTTGCCGAAAGCCATTCGCTGGGCCAACGATTACTTTTTTATAAGGCGGCGCTCCCTGCTATAAAAGAGAGTTTCTGGTTTGGTTACGGTACCGGGGACGCCTACAACATTATGGCAAACCAGGCAAGATCTGAAAACCTGGCGATTGACAGTGCATGGAAAGGAAAACCGCATAACCAGTTCCTGTTCTTTCTGCTGGCTTTCGGAATCACAGGATTTTTATGGATCGTTTTCAGCTGGGTGTATACAGTGATCTTTTCGAAAGCATACACCCAACTGCTGTTTAATCAAATGCTTCTGATAACAGGAATTTCAATGATGGTGATAGATACGCTTGAATCATACGACAATATTGTTTTCTTCTCCTTTTTCTTTTGCCTGTTTGCTTTTAATTATGGGGATATTACTTCTTATAATGAAAAGATGATATAATATCGTCGAATTCCGGTTTAGCCCTTGGATATGCAGTATCAACGGATACAAATGTAAAGTTGTAACCAAAATCGTTGGCAATAAAGAAATACCTTTCGGTTACCATTCCAACGGTATCTGTATCCGAAGCATGGAAGTACTGTTTAAATTCATGCGATACCATTTTCATGAAATCGGTAGCATCTATAACAGTGTCTGTAACATATGTAAGTGAGTCATAGGGTGTATCTGTCTGAATTTGTTGCTTCAAAGTAGCAAAATATACTGGCAGGGTATAACCGGGTATACTGTTTTTAAAAATCACAAGCGCCTCGGCCATTGTATCCTGCTGGTCCACCGGGTTACGGTGTGCCTCATATATATAACCAATATCATTGTAAACGTAGCCTGACCAGTTATCGGGAAGTGACAGATCAAAATCAAGTTCCGTTTTTTCATCTTTTTTGCACGATGTAAAAAGGCTAGCTACAACAAGTAAACTCAGAACTATGTGATACTTCTTCATATTATTGGTTTTTTTAAGTTTCAGAAATATTTCGGCGCAAAGGTAATACAATAATATATGGTGGCAAACTTATAAAATACGAGTTACCAACACGGGAGCAGACGAAAATGGTTATCTTTAAAAATGAATACATCTTTTACAGGATGATCGAATCTGAAAAAAGGTTGCGTCTGGTATACAAATTCAATAATTACGTCTATGAAAAATAATATCCTGTTTTTATTCGCACTATCTTTCTTTTATTTAATCCCGATCCAAACACCCTGTCAGTCCTTACCTGTCCGTGGATTCAGCATCGGTGCACCAGCCAGAGAAAATCTCGGTGCTTTCATTGATTTTATACATAACGGCCTTGCATCCAGGTCAGTAAATACGCTGATTCTTCAAATTGATTACGGTTACCGGTTTAAATCGCATCCTGAACTAAGCGATAGCGGAGCACTCACCCATTCTGATATTAACAAGATAGTAAAAGCTTGTGAAGAAGAACATATTCGTTTGATTCCCATGATTAACCTGCTGGGTCACCAGTCGTGGGCCGGAAAAGTCAACAACCTCCTCAGGGTCTACCCACAGTTTGATGAGACTCCATATGTAAAGATGCCTGAAAACTATGTATGGCCGAATGAAGAGGGACTATACTGCAAAAGTTACTGCCCGCTACATCCCGATATTCATAAGGTGTTATTTGATGTAATTGATGAAATTTGCGATGTCTTTCAGTCGGATGCCTTTCACGGAGGCATGGATGAGGTTTTTTATATAGCCCACGACAGTTGCACAAGGTGCTCGGGTAGCGATCCGGCAGAACTATTTGCAGGCGAAGTAAACCTCATAAGGAATCATCTGGCTGAAAAAAACAGGGAACTGTGGATTTGGGGCGACAGGCTTATTGACGGGAAATCAACCGGCATGGGAATGTGGGAGGCAAGTATGAACAATACGTTCAGGGCAGTTGACCTGATCGCAAAAGATGTTTTCATTTGCGACTGGCATTATGAACGACCTGACCAGACAGCAGTATATTTTGCCATGAAAGGACTCCGTGTGGCAACATGTCCCTGGAGGGACCCTGAGGTGGCTGTAAAGCAGGCCCGTGACATGGTGAAGTTCAGGGAACATTCAACTCCGGAAATGAAAGACCGCTTTTGCGGCATTATTCAAACCGTATGGTCATCGCCTGACCAGTTTCTGAAAGAATATAACAGCACTGAAAATAAGAACAGTGCAGCCGCCAGCTTTAAGGCTGTATATGAATATATGAACAGCCTGAAATGAAGAACCGCATTGTTTCAATTGATATATTCAGGGCGCTCACAATGCTCCTGATGATTTTCGTGAATGACTTGTGGACTCTGCATGGCATACCGGGTTGGCTTGAACACACTGAAGCTCATGAAGACGGTATGGGTCTGGCTGACATCGTTTTTCCAGCATTTCTTTTCATCGTCGGACTTTCAATTCCTTTTGCGATTAAAGCCCGCCTTAATAGCGGAGATTCAAAACAAAAAATCCTGATCCATATAGTGAAACGATCACTGGCGCTTATTGTGATGGGATTTTTTATGGTGAACAGTGAAAGTTTAAGTTCCTCGTTTTCTCCCCTGTTTCGCACGCTCTGGGAGGTTTTTATGATTGTGGCATTTATACTGGTATGGAATCAATATGACAAGGAAAAGATTTCTCCTATGTTCAGCCTTCTGCTCCAGATAGCCGGTATTGCATCACTTATTCTGCTGGCAGTGCTTTATGTGGGCGGACCACCTGAAAACCTTCACTGGATGCGCCCTGGCTGGTGGGGAATCCTGGGCCTAATCGGCTGGGCTTATTTATTGTGTTCCTTATTATACCTTTTCAGCGGGGGAAAAACGACAATCATTCTCCTGGCAGTTCTTGTATTTTATGGTTTAAATACACTTGAATTCATTCATCTTAAAGGTGTTCCTCATTTCCCCTTTATTGTAAGCTCATCCAATCATGCCCTTATCATGAGTGGTGCATTAGCTACCAGGCTTTATCTTGGCACCCGCGATTCCAAACCGGTAAGGTTTTTACTTTATTTGTGGACTGCGGCAATTGTACTTTTTGCTTTTGGATATGCTATAAGACCGTATTGGGGAATTTCAAAAATACTCGCTACCCCTTCATGGACCTCTATTTGTGCTGCCATAAGCTTAATCTTTTTCAGTTTAATTTACATCCTCACTGATTTAAGCGGGAAAGTGAGAACAGCCGGATTTATCAAACCCGCCGGTACCAATACGCTGACCTGTTATCTAATTCCCGGATTGGTTTACCCGGTTTTATGGCCACTCCAACAGATGCTGCCGGTTGAACTGCTTACCGGTTTAGCGGGTATAATTAAATCGGTACTGTTTGCATTTGTCATTGTTTGGATCACAGGTTTTCTTGAAAAAGCAGGGGTTAAACTGAAAATTTAATGTTTCAACTTTTTTCGCTTATTTCGCATTGTCTATTTTAAAACATTATTCATGAAAAACTACAGGCTTGTCAATATTATTGCCGGTTGGGTAACATTTGTTATTGCTGCAATTGTTTACCTTTCAACTATTGAGCCTTCAGCGAGTTTCTGGGATTGCGGTGAATTCATTTCATCGGCTTTTAAACTTGAAGTGGGCCATCCCCCGGGAGCCCCGTTTTTCATGTTGCTTGGCCGGTTCTTCACACTGTTTGCCGGTGACCATCTGACCCGTGTTCCGGTAATGGTCAATTCAATGTCTGCCCTTTTCAGTGCCGCCACCATCCTTTTCCTTTTCTGGTCGATCACTCACCTTGCTAAAAGGCTTATTGTCCGCGAGAATGAAATGACAACCGGTAACCTGATTGCCATTATCGGCAGCGGCCTTGTAGGCGCCCTTGCGTACACCTTTTCCGATACGTTCTGGTTTTCGGCCGTTGAAGGTGAGGTTTATGCCAGTTCATCGTTGTTTACTGCCATTGTTTTCTGGGCTATCCTGAAATGGGAAAATGTGGCTGATGAAAAACATGCCAACCGGTGGCTGATTTTTATTGCGTATATGATGGGCCTTTCAATCGGTGTGCATTTGCTGAACCTGCTTGCTATTCCGGCTATCGTGCTCGTTTATTATTTTCGCAAGTATCCGGTTACTAAAGGCGGCCTGTTTAAAGCACTTGGCATATCGGTGATTATCCTGGGCGGCATTATGTATGTGATTATTCCGGGTGTGGTAAAAATTGCTTCGATTTTTGAACTTCTTTTTGTTAATTCATTCGGTCTTCCCTACAATTCAGGAGTGCTGTTCTATGGTATCCTGCTTATCGGTCTTATCGTTTATGGTCTTTGGTATAGTGTAAAAAAAGGAAAGGCGCTGCTCAACACAGCTATTCTTGTTGTTACTGTAATTCTTATCGGATATTCGTCCTATGCATGCCTGGTCATCAGGTCAGCTGCTGAAACTCCAATGGATCAGAATGATCCGGAAGACCTCTTTTCACTGCTGTATTACCTGAACCGGGAACAATACGGCGACAGGCCCCTGTTATACGGACAGTATTTCAATGCACCGGTTACCGGGACAAAACCGGGAAGTCCTTATTATTACAAGGAAAACGGGAAATATGTTGAGAATGATTTCCGTATAAAATATAATTATGACAGCCGCTTTACAACCATTTTCCCACGTATGTACAGCAGCGACGATGAAGGCGGGCATATAAGTGCCTATATACAGTGGGCCAACCTTAAAGAAAGCGATCTTTTTCAGCCCAGGCTTGACAAGAACGGGCAGCCGGTAAGGAATAACGAAGGAAAAATTGTGTATGACCATTCGAAAGCCAGGAAAAAACCTACCTTTTTTCAGAATATCAGGTTTTTCTGGAAATACCAGGTAGGACACATGTATTTCCGCTATTTTATGTGGAATTTTTCCGGACGGCAGAATGATATCCAGGCTAACTATAAAACGGAAATCAACAAGGGAAACTGGATTTCCGGTATTCCTTTTATCGACGAGGCTCGTATAGGTAACCAGAAAAGCCTGCCCGATGAAATGAAAAACAACAAAGCCCGCAACCGGTATTATATGCTTCCGCTAATACTGGGTCTTGCCGGTCTGTATTATCAATATAAAAAAGACAGGAATAACTTCAGGGTAACGATGATGCTGTTCTTTATGACCGGACTGGCCATTGTGATTTACCTGAATCAGAGCCCTCTACAACCCCGCGAACGCGATTACGCTTATGCCGGCTCATTTTATGCTTTTGCTATCTGGATCGGACTGGGTGTGCTGGCAATTTATGATGGATTGAAAAAAGTGACTCCGGCGACTTCAGCCGCTACACTGGCCACTTTGAGCTCCCTGGTAGCTGTACCGTTTGTGATGGGAAAAGAAAACTGGGATGATCACGACCGCTCAGAACGTTATGCAGCAAGGGATTTCGCGTATAACTACCTGAACTCATGTGACAAAAATGCGATATTGTTTACGAACGGGGATAACGATACCTTCCCGTTATGGTATGCACAGGAAGTGGAAGGAATCAGGACCGATGTGCGTGTGATGAACCTGAGCTACCTGGCTGCAGACTGGTATATCGAACAGATGCAGCGGAAAGCTTATGAATCCGATCCGGCTCCGTTCAGCCTGACACCCGATAAATACAGGTCGGGTAAGCGGGATGTGGTATATATTATTGACCGTCTTTCGGGTTACCGGTCACTGCGTGATGTGATCGACTTTGTGGCCAGTGACGATAAGCAAACAAAAAGCCTGCCTGACGTTAGCCAAAATGTGGATTATATTCCCACTCCCCGGTTTTTTATACCTGTAGATACGGCCATAGTGCTGCATAACGGCATGGTGCCGCCTTCTAGAGCTAAGGATGTGCTTCCCCAGGTGGCATGGGAACTTGAACCAAACAGGGAATATATAACCAAAAATCACCTGATGATCCTGGATATGCTGGCTACAAATAATTGGGAAAGACCTATATATTACGCCATCACGGTATCAGATGAAAATTACCTGAACCTGAGCAATTATTTTGATATGGAAGGACTGGCTTATAAAATTGTTCCTTACCGGTCAGAAGGCGATATGTTCAGTAAGAGCGGTATCAACACCGACAAGATGTATGATAATTTTGTGAATAAATTCAAATGGGGAGGTGTTGAAAAACCCGGTGTTTATCTCGATGAAAATATTACCCGCATGCTTGGCAATTTCAGGAATAGCTTTGCACGACTTGCGATGCAGCTGATTGCTGAACATAAACCCGACAGCGCCCGTAAGACCCTGGATAAATGCCTTGAGGTAATTCCCGAAGAAGCAGTGCCCATGAATATATATAATCTTCTGATGGTGCAGGGTTATTACCAGGTGGGTGATACGGTAAAAGCCAACACCATCGCGGATAAGATCAAAAAGAATACCTACCAGCAACTTGATTACTTTGTAAGCCTGGGGAAAGAATACAATAATTACCTTATGTATGAAAAGAGGGTGGCCTTTTACACACTTGATGAAATCAGGAGGATGGCCACCGAATTTAAACAGCCCGATCTTGCAAAGGAAATGGAAGCGAAGATGCAGCAATACGCATCCGCAATGAGCCTGCCGATGTAATGAACCTCGTAAAAATACCCGGCGTTCTCAAAAAGCTGTTTCCGGCTATAACATGGGAAATCCGGACAAAAGATCCTGTTTTGTACCTGACCTTTGATGATGGCCCGACCCCCGTTATCACAGATCAGGTACTGGGGGTTCTTGAAAAATATAATGCCAAGGCAACCTTTTTTTGCATCGGACGCAATGTGGAACGTCATCCCGGTATATATGAGAATATTCTGAAAGCCGGACATTACACAGGTAATCATACCTACAGCCACCTGAAAGGATGGTATACTCCTGATAAGGAATATTACAGCGACATACAGCTTGCAGCTCAGTTTATAAACTCCGGCCTTTACCGCCCGGCTTATGGCATGATCACCACGGCACAGCTAAAGCATCTGCGGGCAACCTATCAAATTGTACTATGGGATGTGATGAGCTATGATTTTGCTTATAACACATCCCCTGAACAATGCCTCAAAAATGTGATCCGATACGCCGGCCCCGGTTCCATCATCGTTTTCCATGATTCATTGAAAGCTTCTGAAAAGGTACTCTATGCGCTGCCAAGGGTGCTGGAGTATTTTAGAGAAAAGGGGTATACGTTTAGGACGATTTAGATATCTGACTACAAAAAAAACATAACGCAAAGATCAATTTTACTACGATTGAGGGTTCCGGCTCTTATACGTGTTCTGACTAATATATTGCTGATTTTAAGGTAGCAAAGCCCGCAAAGGCCTCAAACCTGCGGTTTGTGGTGCTTTGCGGCCTTTGCGTTAAACCGCAGGTTTCTTAATTGAAATTGCATTAGATGAAATAATAGCAACAATACCTTTTTTAGTAAACTATTCCTTTGCGTTTATTGATTTAAAAAAAAACTAATGATTTAGTTGCATAACTAATTTTTTAGTTATATATTTGAATTGAAATTTCAACATCATGGCAAAAAAAGAGGAGATAACAGAGCTTACCCGGGCAGAAGAAGAGGTAATGCAGATATTATGGGATATCCAAAAGGGCTTTGTAAAAAACATCGTTGAAAAATATCCCGACCCTAAACCGGCCTATAATACAGTATCTACGATTGTCCGTATCCTTGAAGCAAAAGGATTCGCAGATCACACGGCCTACGGAAAAACCCATGAATATTTTCCTATTGTGCAACGGGATGAATACCGGAAGCAGTACCTGAATAACATGCTGAAAAGCTATTTCGGAGGTTCATTCCGCCAGATGGCTTCTTTTTTTATAAAACAGGAAAAGCTTGACACCCGGGAACTGGAGGAAATCCTGAAAATGATGAATAAGGAATTGGGCAATAAATAAATGACCGGATCATGACACCGTTTTTATTTTACCAGCTGAAAACAGGTTTGTGCCTGGTCTCCTTTGTTACGCTTTATTATATTCTTTTCCGCAAAGAAACTCACTATAGGTTAAACAGGATCTATCTTGTTTCTTCACTTGTTTTATCATTCATCCTGCCGCTTCTGCCGTTTCCTGAATTTAAAAACCTGAAAGAAGGAACAATGACCACTTTCCTTCAGACAGTCACCATTTATGCGTACAATGCCGGAAAAGAAACTACTGTTGAAAAGACTCATACATCATTAATTTCAACTGCCTATTCAGTTGTTGCCATGGTGTCGGCTTCGTGGATAGCCTGGCAATTACTTAATATGATCTTCCTTATTTTAAAAAGAGGATCCATAGCGCTGGGTAATTTCAGAATTATATCCCTGCCCCGGCGCTCCCTTTCCTATTCCTTTTTTAACCTGATATTCCTGTCGGCTTCAGAAAAAGAAGGAGAAAGCGACCAGGTATTAATGCATGAAATGGCCCATGCCCGGCAATTCCATTCTCTTGATATATTACTGATACAGATTATTAAAATATTTCAGTGGTTCAATCCATTTATCTATTTGGCTGAAAAAGCATTGCAAGAAACCCACGAGTACCTGGCGGATGAAGCTGTATTGGAGCAGAACAACGATTCCGGCAGGTACAGGCTGCTCCTGCTTACCCAGGTTTTTGGGGTTCAACCCGGGATTTTTAGTTTGTTCAATTACTCACTTTTAAAAAAGCGTCTCTTTATGATGACAAAAGAAAAATCCCCCGACCGCAACCGGTTTAAATACCTGGCTGCGTTGCCTCTGATCATGGCCATATTGATTGTGCTCAGTTGCACAAAAAATCCGCCGCCACCACCGCCGCCACCGCCACCGCCTGTAACTGAAACAGAAGTTACACAGGTTTCAGATACTTCCAAAGCCTTTACGATAGTAGATGAAAACGCAAAATTTCAGAACGGCTCCCTGGAGGAATTTGGTCAATGGGTTCAGAAAAACATGGTATATCCTGAATCCGCTATTAAAAACAGCATTTCAGGTAAGGTTATGGTACAGTTTGCAGTGGATAAATTCGGAAAAGTGGCAGATGTAACGGTTGTCCGCAGCGCATCACCCACCTTGAGTGAAGAGGCCATCAGGGTAATACAGTCATCGCCCGAATGGACCCCGGCCAAACTTGGAGGGAACAGCGTTAAACAGCAATTCGTGATGCCGGTAGTTTTCGCATTGAAGTAAGTACATTCAAAATATACGGGGACAAGGTTTTCCTTGTCCCTCATTGGGTTTGATAAGTAGGATTCAGGTAATATAAAAACGTGAATATGACTCCCTTTTTGCTCTATCAGATCAAGGCCGGATTCTGTATCATGGTGTTCACCGGCATTTATTTCCTGCTTTTGAGAAAAGAAACATTTTATGCGGGAAACAGGATTTACCTGGTTATTTCGGTCATTCTTTCAGCTCTGTTGCCATTGATCCGGCTACCACTTTTGCCGGCTGAAGGAGGGACAATAATTAACGGTTTTGAGGGAGCCGCAAATATTGATAATTTACCCGCGATAAAGCCTGAATCACCGACACATCAAATACCTGTTCTTTATATAGTTTACATTGCAATAGGTGTTTTGCTTCTAAGCCATCTGTTTTACCAGTTTTTTAGAATGATGCTGATCGTGAAAAGAAACGGAAGCATAAGGCTTGGAAGATTTATAGTAGTTTCTCTTCCGATTAAATCTCATTCATTCTCCTTCTTCAACCTTATATTCATAGCATCGCCCACACCGCAGGAAGGAGAGAACGACCAGGTACTGCAGCACGAAATGGTACATGCGCGTCAGCTACATTCCCTGGATATCCTGATCATTCAATTTTTCAAAATATTTCAATGGTTCAATCCATTCATATACCTCACTGAAAAAGCCATGCAAGAAACCCACGAGTACCTGGCGGATGAAGCTGTATTGGAGCAGAACAGCGATTCCGGCAGGTACCGCCTGCTCCTGCTTACCCAGGTTTTTGGGGTTCAACCCGGGATTTTTAGTTTGTTCAATTACTCACTTATCAAAAACCGACTCAAAATGATGACTAAACAAAAATCCCCGCACCGCGCACAGCTTAAATACCTGGTTTTACTGCCACTGATCGCGGTCATGCTCTTGCTCAACTGCACCAATAAAGAAGCTGAGGAAACACTTACCCAGGAAAACGAAAAAATCTGGGTTGGAACACCGCCTCCTCCAACCGGAAATATTACTCCCGACGAAGCCAACGCCGGAATCGATCCTTCAAAGATCACCGATGAGGATTCAACTTTTATCATGGTCGATCAACAGGCTCTTTTTCATGGGGGTGATTTAGAGAATTTCAGGGACTGGGTGCAGAAAAATGTAAAGTACCCTGAAAGTGAAATAAAAAGAGGAAATTCAGGAAGAGTAACTGTTCAGTTTGCCGTGAATTCAAAAGGGAAAGTAAGTATGGTTAAGATTCTGAAAGGAGTTTCACCTGCAATTGATGAAGAAGTGGCACGGGTTATTGCTTATTCCGACGACTGGACACCGGCCAGTTATAAAGGGTTCCCGGTAAAACAGCAGTTTGTAATGCCGGTGATTTTTGAGTTGGAGAATGGTGTAAAAAGTACAGCGGCAAATGAAGAACAATCTTATATTTTTGTCGAAAAACAGGCCGCATTCCAGGGCGGAAACCTTGAAACATTCAGGGACTGGGTGCAACAAAACCTCCGTTATCCCGAAACTGCTGCTAAAAACGGGATATTCGGAAGAGTAACCATACAGTTTGCTGTCAATTCGGATGGGAAAGTATGTGATATAAAAATCATTAGGGGAGTTGCACCCTCCCTTGATGAAGAAGCCGTCCGCACCCTGCAATCTTCGCCGTTATGGATCCCGGCCGAACAGGAAGGAAAACACGTCAAACAACAATTCGTGATGCCGGTTGTATTTTCATTGGAATAGCTTCATACTATGCTAAGCGTAATCGAACCTTTTTTACCACCTCGACAGGGTACCCCCACCCTGTCGAGGTGGTGATACCAAAAAATTATCTATAATTGTGATTATATGTTTATTACTAAATTTCAAAGGGTATATAATATGACTTTTATCATAAAAACACCCTGTCGAGGTGGTATAAAACCAAGGGTATTCTTTTCTGTTTTATTATCGTTGATAGCATTATCTGTTGCATCAGCCCAGCAAAATAAGGTCGATTCGTTAATCAGGAATTACGATTACCAGGGGGCGCTGGAAGTTATTGACAGTATTTACCCGGATAGCATGGATATGAATATGCTGTATTTAAAAGCCGTGGCATTAAAATCCCTGTCAAAGTTTCCGGATGCAATTGCCTGTTATGATTCCCTTTATAAAAATGACTCTGCCAACACAAGGATTAGCATCGAAATGGCGGATTGCTATAAATCGGTTATGAATTATGACAAACCGGAGGAGTTATACATCAAGGCACTTGAGTACAAGCCGGGAAACCGCTATTTGATGCAACTGCTGGCAGGAGTGTACATGACGACGGAGCAATTCGGCAAGGCAAAAGAATGGTACCTGGATGCCTGCACAAATGATACATCCGTTTTTCTACTGAAACAAATAGGATGGTGCTGCGACAAACTATTGCAGGATTCAGAAGCAGAGTTTTACTATAAAAAAGCGATGGCCCTTGACCCTGATGATTACCAGCCCGTCTTCAGGCTCGGTAATTTATATAAAGATCAGCGCGATTATGAGCAGGCTATCGCGGTTACCGATTCATTCCTGAACCGGCATCCTGATAACCGGGAAGTGACAAGGTTAAGCGGTTATGCCCATTACCTGAACCAGACGTTCAGGAAAAGCATCGCCCGGTTTCGGTGTTCGCTTGAATTATCCGATTCTTCGGCATTTGTTCTGAAATACCTCGGATACAGCTATTTTAAACTGGCTGAGTACCCGAACGCCATTAAATACATGGAAAAAGTTTATGCGGTTGATTCATCGGATGCTGATCTGTGCTGGGCCCTTGGACTTGCCCATGACGTGCCTCAGAATATAAGGTATTTTGAACGAGCCATCGATTTAGGCTTGCCGGTTCTAACTGCCATGGCCAAAGTGTACCTCGATCTGTCGCTTGCCTACACTAAAGCATGGCGCTATAATGAAGCTCTTGAGGCGTTGAATAATGCGTTGAACCTGAAACCGGGCGACCCCGGAGTGATCTACAAAATAGCCGTTCACTACGATAACTGGATGGATGACAAACCTTCGGCCCTTAAGTATTACAAAGAATTTATGACGACCCGTCCGGATGATTCATCTGATTATTTCATGACAGGAATATCAGTAATTAACCGTTCCGATTATGGCCAGGCAGAAAGACGGATTAAAGACATCGAACAAACTGCTGCTTCTGTCGTTGAAGCGGATAGCCTAACCGGACCTGAGAAATTTACACTACCGGAGTGATCCTTTAACTTCAACCAGCTTTATCAGCTGGCGCACCATGATACCGTAAATCCAATCCGCTTTTGCGGAAAATCCTTTCATTAATAACATCACATACTTCAATTTCAGGCCACGCCCTTTCAGGGTGGAGCCGTATGCGGCCTCCTTTGCCAAAATAAAAGTACAGATGGAAGCAAGGTGCATGACCCGATTATCCGGCTTAAATTGGGCTAAGGTGTAATCTTCGTTGAAATATTGCTTAATCAGAAGGAAGACAAGGCTTACACATCGCCAGATCCGACTGGCAGTTGCAATATCATAAACGATTCCAAAATCGAGTGTACCCTGTTTCTGAATCAGAAAAGCTCTTACATCCATCAGCCAGGCCAGGCGCGAAAACTGGTGCAACGCACCATGGTAACACAAATACACAAAACTGGCCTCATCCTTCATAATGTTCACCGGTGTACCGTCAAGATCATATTTCCTGAGATCTTCAAGAAAACCGGCAAATCGCTTTTCTGTCAGGTAGGTATTCGCTCCTGGCCTGATATGTAAATCAATGGCACAGCGGTTTTCTTTATTGAAATAATGAACCTCACGCTTGGCCACCAGGAAGATCTTCCTTCGTAAATTTCCAGGGTAATGATTCAGGTTCGACTGAGTATAGCCTGATCCTGATAAAATCGCATGAACCACCAACAGATCGGTACCATCGGTAAGCAGAATATCCAGGTCAACCGACTCTTTTAACGCCTCCCTGCCATACAGCATCCGGCTTAGCTGTGGGCCTTTGATGCACACATAACCAATATTTTTTTCGTTCAGCATTTCGGCAATCGTCTTTAGCTCGTTCAACTGGGTGAGCGATTGCATGGCTATCTTGCGACTGTGCGCTTCAATCCGCGAAAGCTGTTCAGCAGTGAAATATCCTCTATGTTCCCGGGCAAAATGCTGAAGGTGGTACACGGTCTTATGGCGGAAACACAGGCGGATCAGGCGGTGGATGTTCAAATCGGTTGTCTGGTGAACCGGTTGCCCTTTGGTTATTTGCAGCAACGCTTGTATTTCGGGGTCAGGCATTGCTTTGGTTTTCGGTGGTGGAATGGGACCTATGGGACGAATGGGACGGTTTTTCCAGGTAGTAAAGAAGGATCATCAGGTAATCATAAAAGGCACCTGGATTTAAATAATTCTGATCATTAGGATCTCGCTTTGCCAGTTTTGTATACCATTCCGGGAATTTTGAAAAATCAAATATGCTATGCAGAAATGGTATTCCCGATGCTTTTTGTATTATTTGCAAAATTTCATCCTTGTCGTTTACCAGGCTTTGCAATGTTTGTGGAATGGTGCCAACAGTTTTGTCATCCCTCTTTCTTATTTCTTCCGGCACAAATCCCCTGATGGCTTCACGGAACATATACCGGTTCTTGCCATGATGTTGTTTCATCCAGGGTGGGAAGGCAAGTGCCGTTTCAACTACATCCAAATCCAGCAACGGGTACCTGTACTCAATTCCGTATTGGGCGGCTGCCGTATAACAATATTCCATCCTTTGCGGAAGATGATCCGGCATAATACGATCAAACTGTCTTTCTGAAAGTGTATTCCTTTTTAATTTCCTAAAATTTTCTTCAAGCCTTGCCCTGAGATGATGCTTTAACGAAAATTCACTTTTTAAGGGAAAATTCGTAAACCGTTTATCCAGTAAATCTCTAGTAAAAACACCACTTGTATGTGTTTCTGTATTGAGCAGAAACCGGAAATAATTAAGAGCTATCTTCACTGGTTTCAAAATGGTTTTTATACGGACTCCCTTATAAAACAATTCATCACCGATTACCCTCCATTGCTTTTTTTGAATCAGTTCATTCCATGGAAAAGAAGTCCTTGCAGAAACCAATTCATCGCCGCCGAAACCGGATAACAAAACCTGTATACCGTTGCTTCCGGCTTTTTCATACAAGCTTTTGCTGAAAATATTAAAGTTCTGCTGTATAAAACAAGAGTGAATTTTCAAGCTGTGTTTTAGAATTTCAGGAATGCTTGACTGGTGGTGATCGATTCCATACCAGCGAAAAGATCCAAAATCAATCATATACTTAATAAACTCTTTTTCATCCTTGAAATCAACCGTTCCGCTTTCAGGAAATAAGTTTGAAAAAGTGGTTATCTGCTTTCCTGACTCTTTAAGAAACTGATTTGCAATACCTGTAACGGCAGAGGAATCCAATCCGCCGCTTAATTCTGATCCCATAACTGCAGTTGGATTACAACGTATTTGAACAGCTTCTGCAAGTATTTTCTTCAGGAGTACTATATAATCTTTCTCAGAGCGAAGTTGGATCTGCCTGGCAGGATCAGGTTTCCAGTAAGTATCAATAACAGTCTGTCCTTGTTTGTGATGTAAATAATGACCCGGCTTCAGGCGGTAAACCGATTGAAAGGGGGTCTGATCCTTCCGGCTTTTCACTGTGATCAGGGTGTCTGTGAAATATTCAGCCCTGAGGCCGGGTTTTTGCAAAGCATACACCAGGTAACGGATTTCAGATGCAAACAGGAAGGATCCTTTATGGAATGTATAGAACAAGGGCCGCACACCCAGATGATCGCGTCCGCAAAAAATCTCACCGGTTTTACGATTAGTTATAACAAATGCAAAATCGCCGTAAAACAGGTTCATGCAAGCCGATCCATAGCGGATCCATGCTTCAAGGACAAGGCCGGCATCAGACTGCGA
Organism: Bacteroidales bacterium; assembly: GCA_035299085.1. NCBI lineage: Bacteria > Pseudomonadati > Bacteroidota > Bacteroidia > Bacteroidales > Bacteroidales bacterium. The sequence continues at coordinate 127,412 of DATGXG010000019.1, forward strand.
TTCATTTTCAATTCCGAGTTTTTCACGCAGTATTGCTCTCTTGTACAACGCTGCATCGGCAATAATTATCCAGTCGCCCTTTTCATAAACAACCTGTTCCGGTACCATTAATGGGTTATTCACGATCACGGCCATTCCGAGGAAATCACCAGCCAATTCTTTGCAGATAAGTTTCCGGGGAATTACATATTCACTTGCCCGCTTCATCCTGTCAATCAATGAAGCGTCTGGTGTTGACCCTGCAGGTGCAATAATTCCGAAAACCGGGGGCATGTTTTTCCGTGTTTTATGCTTGACTAAATTAGTTGTTTGGTTTGAAATCGTTTGAAGTAGGGGGTGAAATCGTTTGAAGTAGTTTGAAATGATTTGAAATTGTTTGAAAAAGTTATTTGCGACCTACTGAAAACATGGTTTTCAGCCTATTTGTGAAATTCGCTTTTAATTTTTTATTCGTTTTTAATTCGTGCATTCGTGGTTATTTTTTGTGGCTTGATTGGTTTCAGATAGTTTCAGATGGTTTGAGGTTGTTTCATATTGTTTTCGTGTTGTTTGAGATTTAGGTTATTTTTGCATATGCCTGATCCATCTTCATATTCTTACAAGGCCTTCGGTTTAAATATCCTTTCTCAATTCGAGGTCCCCGGTTTTCAACCTGCCTCTTTTTCAAATGCCGATGTCACCATCGAAAGCGGGCATGTACCTGAAACCATTGATCCGGTTATCAATAAGGGAGTACTCTTCCAGGCAAATGACCATGAGTTTATCCTCAGGATTGTAGGAATAGCATCCTACTATATTAAGTACGGCACAACGATTCGCATACAACCGCAACCAAAAGCTGTAAGCAAAGATATCGCTGCTTTTCTCACCGGAACGTGTTTCGGTGCCCTGCTGCATCAGAGGAAACTATTGCCCTTGCATGCCGGTACCGTTGTGTTCAAAAACCGGTGCCTTGTATTCATGGGACTTTCCGGCGCAGGCAAATCTACCCTTGCGGCTGCATTTTTGAAAGCAGGCGCCACATTGGTTGCGGATGACATTTCAGTAATTGATTTTTCAGGCGAACGACCGGCTGTAAGGCCTGCGTTTCCGGCTATCAAGATGTGGCAGGACAGTTTGAAACACTTAGATTATGCTACAGATGGCCTTGTCAGTGTCCGCGAAGAGCTGAAAAAATTTTACATGCCTGTTCTACAATTCAGCGAAATACCTGTTCCTGTAGATACGCTTTTTATATTAAACAGCTACAACAAGCCGGATGCCCTGATCAAATCTATTGAAGGAATGGATAAATTCCAGGCAGTGATAAGGCATACGTACCTGTTCCGTGGGATACCGAAAACAGGGCTTGAACAAAACCATTTTATACTGGCCGGAAAGCTGATCACAACCATTCCGCTTTTCATGCTGTCAAGGCCAGACAGTCATTTTAACACCGACAATCTTCTTGAGTTAATAAAGGAAAAAGCCGGTATCAATGGATGATACCAAAAAAATAATATGGCTGGCTTCGTATCCGAAATCGGGTAACACCTGGTTCAGGGCATTTCTGACAGCACTTCTTAACCCGGATTTAAAAGAAGTGGACATCAACAACATGGCACAAACTACCATTGCCAGCAGCCGGCAATTGTTTGATGAGGTTTCAGGAATTGAATCTTCCGATCTGACTGCAGATGAGATCGATTCCCTGAGGCCGCGGATTTACAGGCAAAACGCTTTTGAATCAAATGAAGTCATTTATCACAAGATCCACGATGCCTGGGATGTATTGCCCGATGGAACAGCCCTGTTTCCCATGGAAGCAACAAAAGGCGTGTTATATTTTATCCGGAATCCGCTGGATGTGGCCATTTCTTTTGCCAACCACCTGAATACAAGCATAGACAGGACTATAGAAATAATGAACAACCCGACTTATGCCTTCTGTGAAAAGAATAGTAAGCTATATAACCAGCTCCGACAACGGTTACATACGTGGAGTGGTCATGTTAAAAGCTGGACTGAAGATTCAGGACTTCCCCTAATGGTGATCCGTTATGAAGACATGCTAACGGATACACTGGCCATCTTTTCAAAAGCAGTTTCCTTTATAGGTTTGGACCAATCTGAAGTCAATATTAAAAAAGCCCTTGACCTCTCTTCTTTTGAACAGCTCCGAAAGCAGGAAGAAACAAAGGGCTTTTCTGAAAAGAGCGCCAAATCGGAGCGATTTTTCAGGAAAGGCATAGCAGGCGACTGGAAGACTATGTTAAGCAAAGAACAAGTTGGCCGGATCAAGGAAGCACATAGTTTAACTATGTTAAAATTCGGGTATTAGCGTAAAATACTGTTGATAAAATGTAACATTGCGCTTAAAAAAGTTGTATATTTTCGAAACATATTCATATTTGTATGAATATCACCTAACCTGACCATTGACGTATGGGAATTTTTACTGCAAAGAAGGAGATCGGGCCGGACACGGTGTTACAGCGAAGGAATGATCTTTTATTCAACGAAATAGACGGGGAAATGGTAATGCTCTCAATTCATAACGGGGAGTATTATGGGATGGATAAAGTAGGTTCGAGAATTTGGAAGATTCTATCTGAACCTATAAAACTTTCTTGTCTGGTAGATAAGTTGATTTTAGAATATGAAATAAATAGAGATCAATGCTTAATTGACACGGTTAATTTCTTGGAAAAATTACATGATAAGGCTTTAATCTTTTATGAAACAATTCCTGATAAACAATAAAAAATTAAAATCTTTCATATTTTCAAGAATTGTGGAAGTAATATTTATTTTATTGATTTTAATGTCATTATTTGTTAGATCATTAATATTTCTTTTGCCTTTAAGAACGTATAAATTTTTACTTTTTAAGCAACCTGAAATTGAAGAATCAACTTATAAAAAGTATAAAATAAAATGTTTAAACTGTGCGATTAAGAAATTTGATAAGTTGAAATTTTTAAATACATCATGTTTTGCTAAAACAATAACAATTAAAATTTTTGCTCTCATATTTAGAATAAACAGTCTAATCGAATTAAATGTAAATACTAGAAACGAAAAAATGAGTGCACATGCTGAAATTACTTTTATTACAAAATCTAAATCCCTTTTGCTTACCTTAAATTGATTATGATGGATATTGAATTGCAAAATAAAAGAGAATGGAATCCACCAACACTGAAAAGTCTATCAGTCAAAAAAACAGGCGGTAGTGATTCGGCTCAGTTTGGAGAAGAATCACAATATATTGATCAGGACCCTGAAAGTGGTTTTTAAATTAACTACTTAATTATGAAACTAAGATGTTCAATTAGTATTTTTTCAATTTTTATTACTGCTTTATCTTTTTCACAAGGTTGGGTCAACTCTTTGGTTATAAAAGGCTCCCAAATTGAGCCTAGATTTTCAGTAATAGACAATAATAATAACCTCATTATTTACAGTTATTTTTCTGATACTGTCTACTCTCCGTTAACTATATCGTATGGTTTAAGAGATTTATTTATAACCAAAATAAATTCCGGTGGCAGCATTCTTTGGAATAAGAGAATAGGAACTGCTAATTCAGATGCACCTGGAGGCTTATTTGTCGATAATGATGACAATATCTATTTGACCGGTGGCTATTATTCAACGTTGAAATTTTCAACAACTGATAGTTTAAAAAATAGTGGTAGTAGTGATATTTTTCTGGCCAAATATGATAAAAACGGAGTATTCTTATGGTCAAAAAAATTAACTTCAGCAACCACCCTGGAAATACCGCTTGACATAAAATTTGATGGGAACAATAATTTCCTTATGTCAGGTTATTTTAAGGATAGTTTGATAATCGGTGATAACCATTCTAATATTGATACTCTTTTAGGAAACACCTACAACTCACATTTTATTGCTCTATTTGATTTAAATGGAAATTTGAGCTGGTCAAAGTCTTTTTTAGGTACAAATAATTTATCTAGAATCTACAAGGTTGGGACAAGCAGTAATGGATATTATTTTGGAGGTTATTTTGCAGGAAATTTGACTTTTGATGTAGGGACTATATCAAGTTATTCAACCAATTACTATGACGCTTTTTTATATAAGACTGATATTAATGGACAAGGACAATGGATAAGACGTATAAGAGGTACGGCTCATGAAAATTTTCGATCATTGTCTATCGACGAATTTGAAAATATTTACATTCTAGGGAATTATAATAGTTCGACAATATATATTGACTCTACTTCCTCAGCGATTAAAACAGTATCAGTAAATACTGGTGGATATGATACATATATTGCTAAATATAACCGAAGTGGAATCCTTCAATGGTTTCTACGAAAAGGCAGTACGGCAAAAGACATATATAATGATTTCGTTGTTCGAAATAACGTTATTTATGCAACCGGATATTTCACTGGACAAATAACTTTTCATAATGATGTCCTTACAACCAGCAGCGCAACTAATTCAGATGCTTTTGTTGCCGCATTCAATGAAATTGGCGACCCTATATCTGGGGTGAGTGTCGTAGGCACAGGCAATTACGAAGATGCCGGTACCATAGTGAATATGGATGCCAGTTCAAGGGCCTACGTGGCCGGTTACTATAAATCACAGCAAATTAAAATCGGTTCCCAAACCTACACGAGTAATAATCTTAATAAGAGCGATTTATTCTTTGCTATTTACAAACAGCGTTTTCAGGCCGTTGTCACCGATGAAGACATGGTTTCCTGCAACGGTCTGAGTGATGGAATGCTTTCTGTTACACCGTATTTCGGCAGGCCGCCATATACCTATTCATGGAGCCATAACCCGGCGCTTAATAATCCTACGGCACAAAATTTACCGGCCGGTTCTTATATCTGCACGGTCACCGATGCCAATGACAGCATTACCCATGTAACCGGTATTGTATCGCAACCCAATCCATTTTCAGTCAATGGGGCCCTGACAAACCCGGTATGTTACAACGAAAATACAGGTGTCATCAATATTACCGTCACAGGAGGGAATACAGGTGGTTACAGTTATTTCTGGACATCACCCGACGGATCCGGAATTCAGCCGCTCATCGAGGACCAGGCAGGCTTAAGCCACGGAACATACACGGTCCGTATTCTTGATAGTAAAAATTGCGCCGATACAACTGATTTTCTTCTCACCGAACCGGCACCTTTCAATTATGAGGGCACTGCTGTCACAAAAATTTTCATTCCGCCGGGAAATAACGGTGCAATCAACTTAATTCCGCATGGCGGCACGGCACCATACACCTATTCATGGTCCGGACCCAACGGCTATACAGCAACATCCGAAGATATCGGTAACCTGAATGATGCAGGGTTATATAATCTCACTATCCATGATTCAAAAAGCTGCACGGGTGATACCACATTTACAGTTATTGATAACTTCACCTTTCAGGCTGAAATCTTTGATAAAACTGACGTCCTCTGCAAAGGTGCTGCTAACGGAACGGCAACTGTCCAGGTTTTCAATGGCACAAAACCTTATTCCTATCAATGGAGTGATGGCGTAACCCTTAATGATTCGGTACGAACCGGTATGACACCCGGAAATTATATTATTACTGTTACCGATGGTGCAATGCATACTAGTCAGGCACGTGTTACTATTACAGAACCTACATTGCCTTTGTCGGTCGTTCTTTTACCTCAGGATCTTCATTGTTATAATGACAATTCCGGAGTTATTGATGCCACTATCAATGGAGGAACATTACCCTATTCTTATTCATGGTCCAGCGGTTACACAGGAGAAGATCTTGTTAACGTGGCTGCTGGCATTTACACTGTTACTGTTACTGATGCCAATGGCTGCCAGGTGCAGGATACAAAAGAGATTACCCAGCCCGGCATGATGGTGGTAACTCCTGAAATAAATACTCCCATACTGTGCCATGGAAATCGTGGTGGTGTTGCTACTGTAAATGTCACTGGCGGTGTATTACCCTATTCTTATGTATGGGATGACCGTGGCGACCAGACAACTGCAACAGCATATGACCTCAGGGCACGTACCTATCATTGTACGGTAACCGATTTCAATGAATGTTCTCAAACTGTTGACGTACCCTTACTCGAACCGGATTCACTTTATGTGGATGTGATCATTAATAATCCATCTTGCCCGGGACTGGAAGATGGCTCCATTGCTCCGACTCCTCATGGCGGAACGGGACCCGGTTACGAATACATCTGGTCGAATTCAGTCTTCCAGCGCTTTAACACCGATATTCCGGCAGGCATGTATATTCTTACAATGAATGATGCCAATAACTGCGTTATTGTGGACACATTCAACCTTGCCGATCCGGATACCGTGAAAATCACATCGGTTGATGTTGCCGATATTACCTGCCCCGGTAAAACCGATGGATCATTGACGATTCATGCCACAGGCGGATCCGGAATATATGAGTTTTCGACCGACAACGGCGATAATTATGATAACCAGTCTGTTGCAGACAACCTGCCCTCTGGCGATTATACCGTATTGGTAAGGGACGATAAAGACTGCATTTCTGAAAACCAGCTTGCAACGATCAGTATTTCCGATACGGTAACCATTGATACAATCGATATTGCCAATGCCACCTGTAATGGAATCCATGACGGTGCGGTAACCCTTAAAGTTACCGGTGGAACAGGCACTTACCAGTATTCAACCGACGGCGGATCAACCTTTGGCGGTGCTTCAATTCTTGCAGCCCTTGCTTCCGGTAACTACACTATCGTTGTACGCGATGGCAATGATTGTAATTCGGAACAGTCCCTGATTACGCTGACAAACTCAGACACCATCTCAATAAGCCATATCGAATCCACCGATCTTACCTGTTCGGGACTTCCTGACGGAACCATCACGATTACCGGGTCCGGAGGGTCAGGAGTATACCAGTATTCTATTGACGGTGGAACTACTTTTTCGGATCAACCGGCCTTCACGGGATTAAGCCAGTCTGAATACGATGTTGTCGTTAAAGATGATCATGAATGCCTTTCCGAAGAAAGCGATGTGATCCTGAATTCGCAGGACGTTTGCAGCCTTATACTGTATAATGCCTTCACCCCGAATGATGACGGCAAGAATGATGTGTGGGATATTGAGAATGTTGCCAGTTTTCCCGATATCGTTGTGAAAATATTCAATATCTGGGGTAAGGAAGTATTCAATTCAAAAGGCTATGATACGCCTTGGGACGGAACCTATAACGGCAATGATCTTCCCTCAGGAACCTATTATTATGTCATCGATCCCGGAGACGGTTCCGGAATCCTGACAGGCGATGTCAGCATTGTTAAATAACGTCATGAACACCACTATGAAGAACATAAAAATATATCACTCCGTTCTGACAGTACTGGTCATCATGCTGTTCGTGACATTTTCAGCTAAGGTAGAGGCTCAGCAGATCCCCAACTTCAGCATGTACAACATGAATCATTACCTTGTGAATCCGGCTGCAACAGGCATAACCGACCGGCTGCCGGTTTCCTTGTCATACAGGAAGATTTGGGCGGGAATGACCAATGCACCTTCTGTACAATATCTTTCGGCGAATACCCAGGTTGCAGATAACATGGGTGTCGGAGCACGGCTCTTTAATTTCCAGGCTGGACCGTTGCGAAAAACTGGTCTTGAAGGAACTTACAGCTATCATATTGACGTAGGCACAGAGGGAAAACTATCATTCGGACTTTCACTCCTTTTTTACCAGTTCAAGCTCAGCAAATCGGAGATGTTTGTTAAAGATATTACCGATGAGTTAATCATGGGAGATGAACAGATGTTTGTTCCTGATGCCGGAATCGGCGTATATTATTACGGCCCGAACTATTACGCCGGTATTGCAGTGCCTCAACTGTTCCAGCGTAACATCGACCTGAAATCGGATGCCATCCTGCAGCAAAAACAGGTAAGGCATTATTATATTCATGGCGGTTATATTTTTGATGCCGGAACCGATTTTAAAATAGAGCCTTCCCTGCTGCTGAAATTTGTTGAAAGCGGCATCTTCCAGGCAGATGTTAACGCCCTTGTCACTTATAAAGATATGGTGAATTTCGGCTTATCCTACAGAACTTCCGAAGCACTTTCCTTCCAGGTCGGCTATAAGAACCCGGATATTTTTATCGGCTATGCTTATGATCTCATCCTTTCAGGTATGAAAAGCAACACCTGGGGATCGCACGAGATATTGTTCACGTATACGCTGGATAATTTCCTTAAATAGGCTGTTAGCTAATCAGGCTATTAACTAGTTGCTATCATAGACGAGTCAGCTCCGCTAGGAGCGACATTATGGTAGAAAATTGAGTTAATTTACAATCAAAAAGCTCCGGTAGGAGCGACATTATGGTGAATTTAACATTAATAACCATAATGTCGCTCCTACCGGAGCTCAAGGTATATAAGGCTTGCATTTAGCTACCATAATGCCGGCCCTAACGGGCCTGTAGCTTAAACCTTCGGTTTAAGCCTCGTGTTAGCTGCATAATAACCAGCAACTTGAGTTATTAGGCTATTAGTAGTTTGCTCCTCTCTATTAAGGGGTCGGAATCAGTTAATAGTCTAATTGCCTAATGGACTAATAGCCTAAATTTGCTAAGTTTGCAAAAAATTCTCCCCATGAATATCCTCTTACTTGGCTCAGGCGGCCGTGAACATGCCATGGCATGGAAAATAAGCCAGAGTCCCAAACTTGAAAAACTTTTCATTGCCCCCGGAAATGCGGGGACATCCCTTCATGGAACGAATGTGGATATTGCCGCTGATGATTTTGAAAAAATCGGGCAGTTTGTTTTGGATAACACGGTTCATATGGTTGTGGTGGGACCTGAAGATCCTCTTGTAAAAGGAATAGCCGACTTTTTTGCATCGGATGAAAAATTAAAAAACATCCCTGTTATAGGTCCCTCAAAAAAAGCAGCCATGCTCGAAGGCAGCAAGGACTTTGCAAAGGCTTTTATGCTCAGGCATCATATTCCCACAGCACGGCATAAATCGGTTACATTCACCCATATTTCAGATGGTATCCGTTTTCTCGAATCCATGAAACATCCCTATGTGCTGAAAGCCGACGGGCTGGCTGCCGGTAAAGGAGTTCTTATCCTGGATAACCTTAATGAAGCCCGTGAAGAATTACACAACATGCTGCAGGGAAAATTCGGGGAAGCCGGTAAAACGGTGGTGATTGAGCAATTCCTCTCAGGTATTGAACTTTCCGTTTTTGTAATCACCGATGGTAAAAGCTATAAAATACTACCCGAGGCAAAGGATTACAAGCGGGTTGGCGAGGCTGACAGCGGACCCAATACCGGTGGTATGGGCGCCGTTTCGCCGGTTCCTTTTGCTGACAAAGCGTTTATGAGCCGTGTGGAAGAACGGATTATCATTCCGACTATCAAAGGTCTTCAGCAGGATGAAATTGATTATAAGGGCTTTATCTTTTTCGGACTTATCAATTGCGATGGGGAACCGTATGTTATCGAGTACAATGCACGTATGGGCGATCCTGAAACCGAAGTGGTGATGCCCCGGTTAAAAAGCGATTTTGTCGATTTGCTCGAAGGTGTTGCAAACGGAACACTGGCCGACAAAAATGTTTTATTTGATGACCGATATGCCACTACTGTAATGCTTACATCGGGCGGATACCCCGGATCCTATGAAAAAGGAAAGGAAATTACAGGACTTGATTTAACTTCCGGAAGCATTATATTTCATGCAGGAACCAAAATGAAGGACACGCGGGTTGTAACCAACGGAGGAAGGGTGATTGCGATTACTTCTTATGGAACCACCATGAAAGAGGCTCTTGAAAAAAGTTATAAAAACGCCCCGGTTATTGATTTTGAAAAGAAATATTACAGGAAGGATATCGGTTTTGATTTGCAGTCTTAATTGTCATACCTTTGGCTGGTAAAGCTATTATCAATGAAACCGACCATAGCCCTGATGTTTGTTCTTCTGCTCTCCGCAATATCCCTGTTTTCCCAGCAGATTCCTGAAGGTTACCTGCTGCAGTACCAGCAAAACTTCAACGGACCAAAAGTCCTGGCTGATTTTAAAACAGAAAACGCTGATAAATGGGGAATTTTCAAGAATGGTCCGAACTTCTATCTTGAATGTGCAGCTGCTGATTCTGCCGGAGTTCTACCTGCAAATATAGCTGTACTCGGAAACCGTGTTTTCGGTGATTTCATCATGGAAGCCGACATTATGGCGGGTCTGGACACTGCCGGTAACGGTGATGTCGGCCTTTTTCTCGGAATGCGCTATCCCTCTAAATACTATGTCATTCAGATTTCAAATATTGATGACAGCCTCCACAACGGGATATTTCTGCTTAGAAACGACCGTTTTGGAAAACTTGAAGGAAATGCAGCCAAAACTATATCGTGGGATAAAAATAAATGGCATAAGATCAGGCTTGAACGTAATATAATCAGCCGCACTATCCGCGTTTTTGTTGACAATATGACTACCCCATATCTGCTGACAAAAGATTACAACCTTATTATGGGTTCCGTTGGTTTCGGATCCTTTTCCGGCATGGCCCGTTTTGACAATATTAAAATATGGGCTCCCACCATGCTTACGGAGGAGGAGTTGAGGGAAATGGAGTAGAATTTTCCTTCCTTTCTTTGTCCTGTCACAAAGAAAGGAACAAAGAAAAGACCAGACAATACGATTCCCGACCCGCTCATAGCTATACCGGCTCCGCGTTTTGTCCAGGCCAGCCCGCTGTGCTTCGATCATTGCAGTGGTTTAATATTAAGTCCCTATTTACAATTCAAAAATAGGGATCTCTTCATCAATCTTCTTCCCCCCTTCGGCGTTGAAGGTTTCAATCCAGCCGGGATTGTCTTTTCTCACGATCCATCCCGAAGTTCCCAAATCCATTTTGTTTAAGTGGTTCAGCTCACCTGAATTGCTTGTTACATCAAAAAGGTAAGTCTTTCCGCCAATCTGAGCCGAAGCGATGACATGGTTGAACTGGTTTTTAACCGGAAACATTTTCTCCGGTAAGCCCAGGTCGGATGTCCGGATTAAAACCGGGTCACTTTGTATACCGTATTGCCTGAAAAGATTCACAAGAACAAGATTCAATTCAGCGGATGAACCTTTTCTTGTTTCCATAAAGTTTTTAAAAGGCTGGGCTGCCCTGTCCGAATACTGGCCATTCCATGCAAAGTTCTCCTTTACAAACCGGTAAACGGCATCCACACGCTCCAGTTCGTTTGCACTGGCAGGAAGCGTGTTTGCTTTTCCAAGACTTTTTATAAGATAATCTCCGAAATTCTCACTTTTCAACAGGTTGTCATTGAACTGCGACCAGGTTTTCATCCTGTAGTGCACATATCCCACATACTCAGAAGTATTCATCAAGGCATTCATATCGCCCCTGTATTCATAATCATCATGGGTTGTAAGAAGCAGAGGACGAAAAGCCCTGGGCAGGTTGCCGGATGATTCAAACAAATCGAACCTTACCTGGGGATAATAATAATTTACAGGTTGCTTTCCCGCAGAAGTATTAAGTCCGGGCAAATTTTTCATGATTATTTTTTTACGCACATCGTTCAACGCCCAGACTTTATAGCGATTTTCCGATGTGTTAAACAGAAGGTAATTATCCTGTACCATCTGGAAATGCCTTGGCCTTGCTTTAGTATTGTAGAGCCACTGCAGCTTTTCGCCATATATTCCTTCTTCACCGGCATCCAGGTTCCGGTTATTTTCAAAGCTCACCAGGTAAGTGAAAGGAGGAGGCACATTGAAGCGTATTTCACTCCATATAACCGGTATGTCACGCTGAAAATACCAGGTATCCAGCTTTTCAAAATCAAGGGAGGCAAGGTTATACGTGTATTCAATAACAACCCCCGGTTTCACCATGGGAAAGGTGAACTTTTTCTTACTCCACTGATCATTGATCTTAACATCTTCGATTTGTGAAGGCTCCACTTTGTATGTGAGCACCTTACCGTTTTCAAGAACAAGGGTTTGTGCCTTCAATTCATAGAAAACATCATGCTTGTTTTTTGATTGATAGGGTATCTCAACAGAAGCATATCGTAAGCCTTCGTTGTTGAGAATTTTAATTCGGGTGTGACGGTTGTAAAAAGTACGGTTGCTGATCTCTATGTTACCATAATCGCAAAGTACAATTGCAGGTGCATTTGCATCGGAACCTGCGGGTTGAATACTGAATTCGGCCGGATTGATCTTACCCCATTTTACAGGTTCCTTTGATCGGAAGCCGGCATATGCATGCACTGATGTAAAAAGCATCAGAAAATAAATGGCAAGGTTTTTCATATGATGGATTTTAGTACTAATGGGATTCGCAATTTTTATGCCAATAAAAAGTATTCTGTTTATAACCAGCTGTTGTATACTGGAAAAAATTTGTATTTTTATTTTGAACTAAACCATTGCATGGCATACAAGCACATTATATGTACCCTGCTGATATTCCTTGGTGTGTCAGCTTCATACACCGGCTCCCAACCTGCCATAGTTGAATCTGCAACGCTTTTTGATACGTTCGCAGCCGATATCTATAATTCGCTTGGAGATTATTCTTTAAACTCAACTGCCTTTTCGCTTGCCCTTCTTGGACAGAAATCATTGATTGATAAAGGACTTGTTCAGAAAAAAAACCTGCTTACAGTGATCGACTTCAGCAGGCCCTCAAATGAATACCGGTTTTTTGTGATCGATCTTTTCAACAGGGAAATTATTTTCAAAACACTTGTTGCACATGGCAGAAACTCCGGCGATCTCTACGCCAGCCGTTTTTCAAACAAACCGCAGTCGCACGAAAGCGCTCTGGGTTTTTATGTTACCGGTGACCCGTATATTGGTGGTCAGGGTTATTCGTTGCTGATGTGCGGAATGGATACCGGGTACAACGACAATGCCCGTCAAAGGGCAATTGTCATACACGGAGCCGACTATGTGACTGACAAGTATATTCAACGATACGGCAGGCTTGGAAGAAGTTTTGGCTGCCCTGCCCTGCCCCCTGATGTTAACCAGAGCATTATCGATAAGATTAAGGAAGGTTCCGTTGTTTTCGGATACTATCCTGATGACCGGTATATGAAGAACTCGAGGATTCTTAGCCAGGCCCTGGCAAACTCCGATTCGATGGTTTATGGTCAGATACCGCTGAACTGATCCAGTGCAGCGAGTTCCTTACTGTCAATCCCGTAAATATCTTTATAGAAATATACTCTGCCGCTTTGATCTGCCTCACAGGTGATATAGGTGATCCTTACAGGCAGAGAAACATTCACCGGGTATTCATGCTGTTGCCCTGTTTTCATAGCCTGACTGAAACCGGTTGTGTCGCAACTGATCCTATTCAGAATTAACGTTGCCAGTTTTTCAGGATGCTCAATTCTGATACAGCCATGCGAGAAAGCCCTGAGATCTTTTTGGAAAAGCGATTTGGAAGGAGTATCATGAAGGTAAACTGAATACGGGTTGTCGAATAGGAATTTTACCTGTCCGAGAGAATTATCAGAACCCTTGTTCTGCCGGAAAGTGTAATCAAAATCGGCTTCCGAAATATTGCTTAAATCAACCGAGTTTGCATCTACCAATTTATTATTCCTGTCCAGGATTTTAAATCCGTTCCGGCTCAGATAGGCTGAATCTTTTTTCAGTTTCGGCAAAATCTCGTTAACAGCTATTTTGCGGGGAACAAACCATACCGGGTTGGCAATTATCTTTTGCAGGTTACCTGAAATCAAAGGGGTTGGTGTAGAAGGATTACCTACTATGACCCTGAAAGTACCGGTCATCTTCCTTCCGTCATAGATTTTAAGTCGGTACGCAGGAATATTCACATATAGCATCCCGGAATCAGGATATTGATTTTTCCTCAGGCGGTCGAGGTTAAGGGCAAGCACTTTGTAACGGTAGAGAGTGGTTTTGCCAAGGGCTTCAATAGTGTTCAAACCTGCTCTGCCGTCAGCCGTAAGTCCGTGCAATTCCTGGAATTTCTTTAAAGCCTCCGTTGTGGTGATATTATCCGACCTGTGCTGTATATATCCAAGTGAAACAAGAGCATCCCTTATTTCTTCCATTAACTCAATAGTATCTTTCTGCGGGTACTTTATTTCGGTGAATTCATCATTTAATTCATGTGATCTTACATACAGTGCATTAGCTTTTCGAAGTTGTGTGTATTCAATAAATTTCGGTTCAACAGAAAGAATCCCGTTCTGAACATCAGAAGTATAGACACTTTTAAACAATATCTCTGGTAATTCACTTACCCAGGGCTGTGAGGCAAGAGTTGAATCAAGACATGTATATCCGTTATGCAGATTGATCATCAACCGGAAAGCCGCATCAGTCATAAGAGCCTCAAGCTCCACATCAACCTCCTCATTCTCGCGGCTTCCCGGTCTTTTGATCAATTCTTCAATCTCCGAACTTATTTCTTTATAATAGTAATTATCGGGTTCGAGACCCATTTCCCGTGCATTTTGTATAAGTTTTGCAAGAGCTTTACCGTTTGCGTTTATTCCATTATCCATCCAAACAGGTTTGAATCCGTTACGTGTGTATAAATCGGAAACAAGACTTCGGATCAGAACATTGGTGTCGGTTTTCTCAAGGGCGGCTCCGGAAATATGCATTCTCAGTGCATTCCGGATTTCAGGAGAAAAATAGACTGCCTTTGAAACGGCCTCGGGAAGGATTATTTCACCGGTATTCCTCTGGTAGCTTGTGCTGATCAACAGGATCAGCGCCAGCGGAAGTGTCGCCAGGATATATCTGAACGATTTCCGGTGAAAAGTTTCATTGGATAAAATTTTGCCAGTGTCAGGTTTTTTGGTGCCGCAATTTTCGATAACAGTAGTTTCGTGCATTTTTCCAACTTTTGGTTTCTGTCTGTGTATACGGCAGGACCAAAGTGTATGCGGATCATTTTACACCAACAGATGATATGGCTTTGATGAAAAGATGAAAATAGGATATATATCGAATTTCATCTTGTAAGCCGGCCTTGAGTCAGGCCTATGGACAAGGGGGTATTAGTAAACCAATAACCCCGGCCTGAAGGCACGGGGCTATTGAATAAACTTTATTGTCACAATTTCATTGTCACATTATATGGGCGTTAAAACCAACTGTCCAAAAAAGCCCGAAATAAAAAAGCCCGAAAATGCTTGATTTTATTAGAGATTATAGGTAATTATGCAAACATACAACTCCAAAACGAAACGTCCAAAATGTTGATATATGATTTAAAACTGCTTTAACCAAAACCTGCCTTTTTAAGCCTAAATCAGCCCTAATTTTAATATCCCGAAGTGTAAGTATAATCCAACCAGGATAAGGGATATCTATTTCCATATTTTAACCCTTTAATAAAAACGTTTAAATCGTTTAAATGCTTTTACCAAAAATCAATTTAAAACGAAATTGTAT